>JANOEW010000661.1:0-4123 GCA_031413475.1 Amaricoccus sp. | reverse complement strand
TGCCGCGCGTGGAACCGCTTCGCCGATCGACCCGACATCGTCTCCTCCATCACCTCAAGGCAATGGGCACAGGTCAATGCTTGAGGCCGTTGGTATTACCCCTACTACGGGACCCCGGTGCTCGCGGTGGCGGACAGCGTGGTGGTGAACGTCTATGACGCGGCCGAGGCGCAGACGCCCGGCGCGCCGCGGCGGGGGCTGACGCTGCCCGGCTTCGGCGGCAACATGATCGTGCTCGACATCGGCGTCGGGAACTTCGCCTTCTATGCGCACCTGCAGAAGGGCAGCCTCAAGGTGGCGCTGGGCGACAAGGTTATGGCCGGCCAGGAACTGGCGCTGCTCGGCAACACCGGCAATTCCGACGCGCCGCACCTGCATTTCCATGTGATGGACGGGATCTCGCCGATGGATTCGAACGGGCTGCCTTATGTGTTCCGCCGTTTCACCGGCCGCGGCGTGCTGGCCGATGGCGGCAACGACGACGCGTTCGAAACGGGCGGGCCGATGAAGATAGATGCGCGGCTGGTGGGCGCCCACGACAACCAGCTGCCGCTGAACAATCAGGTGGTGGACTTCGAGTAGCCGAACCGAGGTGGCGTGTGGAGGGCGCGCAGCCTCGGGGCGGGCACGCATGCCCATCTTGCCAAGCGTTTGATATCAAACGGAATCATTCTCGCCGTTAAGGCGATCGCAACTTTCGTTAACGCGGTTGCGAGGGAAGACGCCCCGAACGGATCAGCCGGATGTTGTATCATCCTTTCGGCCGGGCCGGCCGGCCGGCGACGTAGGTCTCGACCACCGCGCGGTCGTCGCCCATGGTCTGGAGGATGAACAGCTCCTCGGACAGGCTGCGGACGGTCTCCGAGCGCAGCGCCATCGCCGGGGTCGCGCGGCTGTCGAGGACGACGAGGTCGGCGTCGGCGCCGGGGACCAGCGCGCCGATGTGCGCCTCGAGGCTGAGCGCGCGGGCGTTGCCGAGGGTCATCCTATAGTAGGACATCAGCGGGCTCAGCTTCTGGCCCTGGAGCTGGAGGATCTTGTAGGCCTCGTCCATCGTGCGCAGCATCGAATAGCTGGTGCCGGCGCCGACGTCGGTTGCGACGGCGGTGCGCGCGCCGAGGCGCTCGATCCGGGCCAGATCGAACAGGCCGCTGCCGAGAAAGAGGTTCGAGGTCGGGTTGAACACCGCCACCGCGCCGGTTTCGGCCAGCGCGGCGATCTCGCGGTCCGCGAGATGGACACAATGCCCCATCAGGCTGCGCGGTCCGAGCAGGCCGTAGCGCGCGTAGACGTCGGTGTAGTCGCGCGCCGACGGAAACAACGCGAGCGTCAGCTCGATCTCGGCGCGGTTCTCCGACAGATGGGTCTGGACGTGCAGGTTGGGGCGCTCGCGAACCAGCGCGCCCGCGGCCTCCAGCTGCGCCTCCGACGAGGTGATCGCGAACCGCGGCGAGATCGCGTAGTGCAGCCGGCCCTTGCCCTCCCAGGCTTCGATCAGCGCCCTGGTCTCGTCGTAGCCCGTCTGCGCCGTGTCGCGCAGGCCGTCGGGCGCGTTGCGGTCCATCATCACCTTGCCGCCGATCATGCGCATGTCGCGGCGCAGGCCTTCGGCGAAATAGGCGTCGGCGCTGGCCGGATGCACCGAGCAGAACGCGCTGGCGGTGGTGGTGCCGTTGTGCAGCAGCTCGTCGTAGAACCGCGGCGCCATGGCCGCGGCGACGGCGGGGTCGGCGTATTTCGCCTCCTCGACGAAGACGTAGTCGTTCAGCCAGTCGAGCAGCTGCGCGCCGTAAGACCCGATGACCTGGACCTGCGGAAAATGGATATGCGGGTCGATGAACCCCGGCAGGATCAGGTGCGGGCGGTGGTCGGTCACTGCCGCTGCGGGGGCGAGCGGCGCCACCTCGGCCCAGATCCCGACGGCGGCGATCCGGCCGCCGCGGATCAGCAGGGCGCCGTCCGCGACGTAGGAGTAGGTCGCCGGATCGTCCTCGCGCGGGGCGTCATGGAAGCTCAGCAACCTGCCCCGGAGCAGCGTGTCGGCGGTCATGGCGTGTCTCCCTGGACGTGCGATCGCGACCAGCCTGACAGGTCGGGCGCGAGCGGGGAAGCCGGGGCGCCGCGCAATGTCTTTGCGCAAAACCCGAAGAATGCTCGCGCCACGTCTGGTCCTACCGCGACAATCCTCTGCCGCCCTGCTTGTCCCGGTCCGGGGAAGTCGTTCGAGCGACAGGGTCCGGCACGGCGGCCGCCTTGCGGGCAGATCTGCCGAAGGTTCGCGGCTACTTCACTCCGCGAAGAAGGCGAAACGGATCAGGAACAGTCCGGCCACCACCCAGGTCGCGGCGTGCACCTCGCGGGCCCGACCGGTCATCAGCTTGAGCGCCGCATAGGAGATGAAGCCGAAGGCGAGGCCGTTGGCGATCGAGTAGGTGAATGGCATCATCATCGCGGTCAGCGCCGCAGGCGCCGCCTCGGTGATGTCGTCCCAGTTCACGTCCGTGAGCTCGCGCGCCATCAGACAGGCGACGAACAGCAGCGCCGGGGCGGTGGCGTAGGCCGGGACCGAGCCCGCGAGCGGCGCGAAGAACAGCGCGAGCAGAAACAGCGCAGCGACGACCAGTGCGGTGAGGCCGGTGCGACCGCCCGCCTGCACGCCCGAGGCGCTCTCGACATAGGCCGTGGTCGACGAGGTGCCGAGCATCGAGCCCGCGACGATCGCGGTCGAGTCCGCGAGCAGCGCCTTGCCGAGCTGCGGGCTGGTATGGCCGGGCCCTTCCTTCAGCAGCCCGGCGCGCTTGGCCACGCCGATCAGCGTGCCGGTGGCGTCGAACACCTCGACCAGCACGAACACCAGCACCACCTGCAGGATGCCGACCCCGAGCGCGCCGAACAGGTCGAGCTGGAAAAAGGTCGGCGCGATGCTCGGCGGGGCCGAGACCAGCCCGCCGAACTCGGAGAAGCCCAAAGCGATCGAGATGACCGTCACCACGAGGATGCCGATCAGGATCGCGCCGGCCACCTTCAGCGCATCCAGCGCGGCGATGATGAAGAAGCCGAGCATGGCGAGGATCGGCGCCGGCGCCATCATCTGCCCGAGCGTCACCGAGGTCGCCTCGCTCGTCACTACGATGCCGGCGTTCTTCAGCGCGATGATGCCGAGGAACAGTCCGATGCCCGCCGCGATCGCGCTGCGCATCGAATGCGGGATGCCGTCGACCAGCCAGCGGCGCACGCCGGTCACGGTGAGGATCAGGAAGATGCATCCCGAGATGAACACCGCGCCCAGCGCCTGCTGCCAGGTGAAGCCGAGCGTGCCGACCACGGTGAAAGCGAAGAAGGCGTTCAGCCCCATTCCCGGCGCCATCGCGATCGGCCAGTTGGCGTAGAGGCCCATGATCGCCGAGCCGAGCGCGGCGGCGAGGCAGGTCGCAACGAAGACCGCGCTCTGGTCCATCCCGGTGGTGGAGAGGATCTGCGGGTTGACGAAGATGATGTAGGCCATCGTCAGAAACGTGGTTACGCCGGCGATGGCCTCGGTGCGAACGTTGGTGCCGTGTTCCTTGAGCTTGAAGTAGGTCTCGAGCATTGTCTTTCCCTCGTTCTGTTGGCGCAGGCCTCGCCGCGACGGGCGGGCCTGGTTCTTGGTCATACGGGCTCCGACTGATCGATCAGTCGCCTGCCGTCGCAGCGGCCGGCGCGGTCTTGCGCGCGACGATGTGGGTCATGATCTCGGCGGCCGCCATCGCCGCGATCACCGCCGGGCGCTTGTCGCCGGAGGGCCCGCCGATCGGGCAGTTCAGGCCGCGCAGCGCCGCGTCGGCGCTTACGCCGCAGCGCATCCGCCAGGCCCGGAAGCGGCCGCGTTTGGACTTCGAGCCGATCAGCCCGACATAGACCGCGTCGCCGCGCCTGAGCGCCGCGTCGGCGATCAGGAAATCGAGCGCGTGGTCGTGGGTCAGCACCACGAACGTGCTGCCCGGCGGCGCGGCCGCGACCTCGGCCTCCGGCAGCGGCGAACGCCGCGTCTCGACGCCGGGCCCCGCCTGCGCCAGCTCCTCGGCGCGCTGGTCGATCAGCAGGACCCGCACCGGCAGCAGCCACAGCGCCGCGGCCAGCGCGC
>JANOEW010000660.1:0-1722 GCA_031413475.1 Amaricoccus sp. | reverse complement strand
CTACTCCACCAACACCTTCCCGCGCTGGTGGCTGGCGCAGCCGTTCCGCATGCTGGCGCACAACGGCGAGATCAACACGCTGAAGGGCAACCTGAACTGGATGCGCAGCCACGAAATCCGCATGTCCTCGGATTTCTTCGGAGAGCTCGCCGAGGACATCAAGCCGATCGTGCAGCCGAACGGCTCGGATTCCGCGTCTCTCGACAATGTCTTCGAGGTGCTGGTGCGCGCCGGGCGCTCGGCGCCGATGGCGAAGACCATGCTGGTGCCCGAGGCGTGGTCGAAGCTCGCCACCAAGATGCCGCAGGCCTGGCTCGACATGTACGCCTATTCCAACGCGGTGATGGAGCCTTGGGACGGGCCTGCGGCGCTGGCGATGACCGACGGGCGCTGGGTTTGCGGCGGCCTCGACCGCAACGGACTGCGGCCGATGCGCTACGTCGTCTCTGGCGACGGGCTGCTGATCGCGGGCTCCGAGGCGGGCATGGTGCCGACCGACGAGATGACCGTCGTCGAGAAGGGGGCGCTGGGGCCGGGACAACTGATCGGGGTCGACATGACGGCGGGGCGGTTGTTCCGCGACACCGAAATCAAGGACATGTTGAGCGAGTCGCAGCCGTTCGGCGACTGGGTGGGATCGATCACCGATCTTGAGGCCGCAACCCGCGGCGGAGACGAGCGACCGCTGTTCGAGGGCGCGGCGCTGCGCCGCCGCCAGGTGGCGGCCGGCTACACCATCGAGGAGCTCGAGGTCATCCTCCACGCCATGGCAGAGGACGGCAAGGAGGCGATCGGCTCGATGGGCGACGACACGCCGCCCGCGGTGCTGTCGGACATGTACCGGCCGCTCAGCCACTATTTCCGGCAGAACTTCAGCCAGGTCACCAACCCGCCGATCGACTCGCTGCGCGAACACCGGGTGATGAGCCTGAAGACCCGGTTCGGCAACCTCAAGAACGTGCTCGACCAGGACAACAGCCAGACTGAGATCCTGCAGCTCGAAAGCCCGTTCGTGTCGAACGCGCGCTTCACGGCGATGGTCCGGCATTTCGGCGAGGCGGTGGTCGAGATCGACTGCAGCTTCGCCGCCGGGGCGGACGACGGCGCGCTGCGCGCCGGTCTCGCGCGCATCCGGGCCGAAGCCGAAGAGGCGGTGCGGGCGGGCGCGAATCACATCGTTCTGACCGACCACAGGCAGGGCGAGGCGCGCGTCGCAATGCCGATGATCCTGGCCACGTCGGCGGCGCATTCCTGGCTCACGCAAAAGGGGCTGCGCACCTTCACTTCGCTCAACGTCCGCGCGGCGGAGTGTCTCGATCCGCATTATTTCGCGGTGCTGATCGGCTGCGGGGCGACGTCGGTCAACGCCTACCTCGCGGAGGATTCGATCGTGGACCGGGTCGCCCGCGGGCTGATCGAAGGCTCCGCGACCGAGGCGGTGGAGCGGTTCCGCGCCGCGATCGACCAGGGCTTGCTGAAGATCATGTCGAAGATGGGGATCTCGGTGATCTCCAGCTATCGCGGCGGTCTCAACTTCGAGGCGGTGGGCCTGAGCCGCGCCATGGTCGCGGAGTTCTTCCCCGGCATGGCCAGTCGCATATCCGGGATCGGCGTCTCGGGGCTGCAGCGTCAGATCGAGCGGGCGCATGCACGCGGCTTCACGGCGGGCGACAGCGTCCTGCCGATCGGCGGCTTCCACAAGGCCCGGCGCTCGGGCGAAAG
>JANOEW010000659.1:0-1540 GCA_031413475.1 Amaricoccus sp. | reverse complement strand
CGATCCCGCAGGCGTCCCCGATCGGGACCATCGCGCCCTGCCGATCGGCGTCCGCGTCCACCGACGCGCAGACCGACGAGCCGAACGTGGGCACGCCGTAGAACATGCCCATGCGCAGAACGAGCGCGTTCGGTCCGGCCGACGCCCCCCATACGGCGCCCGCCGAGGTCGCGATGTCCACGCGGAGATCGTGGATCTGGATCGGGTGAAGGACGGCCGCGATGTTCTCGGCGGCGACGCCGGCCTCGAGCTGGTAGATCGCTTCCAGGAAGTTGGTCTCGGTGATGTTGACCGTGGTGGTCCCGACCGAGGTGGAGAAGTCCGCGAACTCGGCGGCGAGGTCCGTCTCGATCTTCACCATGACCGCGCGGCCGATCAGCTGCGCGTACGCCTCCACGCCGCCGTGGATGTCGGCGTTCACGAGCATGTCGGTGAGCGTGATCATGAGGCCCGCCTCGTCGGCGGCGCACGTCACCGACGTCGGGTTCAACGCCGTGTTCGCCATGTCGGTCCCCTCGGTCAGATCCGAGGCGCTGACCAGCGACCACTTCGGCAGCTCCGCCGTGTTGGTCGGGGCGTTGCGGATGTCGATCGTCCGCACGAGCGGCGAGATTTTCGCCGACTCGTAGGCCGCGTCGTAGATGATCCGCTCGATGACCTCGGTCGCGACGAACTCTGTCGCGGTCGATGTCGTGGTCTCGTTCGCCATGTTGGCTTACCTCCAGGTCAGGCCGAGCGGAACTCGGCGCGGGTTTTCGATCTCGAGTGAACTTACGCGGGCCCGCCCCTCACGGCGGAAAGGAGACGGTCGCGCTGGGCGGCGAGCGCGGGGATCTCGCTCGAGCGGATGCGGATGGTCGGCGAGCGTGCGCCGGCCGTCAGCTTGCCCTCGAAGCCGCTTCGCAGCATGGCCTTGAACTCGTCCTTCGACATGTCCTTGATGGCCTTCTTCTCGGTCGGGCCTGGCTGCGCGGACCCGAGCATGGGCGCCCCTGGCTGCGCGGTCGCGGCCTTGAAGATCGCGCCCTTGGCCGCGAACCAGGCGTCGAACTTCTCGCCGACGGCGGAGACCTTGCCGTCGAGACCCTTTGCGACGACCGTACCGTCCTCGCGCGCCTCGATCGCGTGCGCGGCCTTGAAGGCGTCGAGGGCCAGCCCCTTCGCGTCCGGGCTCACGTAGGTGTAGCGGTCGGCCGCGGAGCTGATCGCGTTGCGGGTCGCTTCCGCGTTGAGGCGGCCGTTGACGGCCTTGAGCTGCTCCTCGATGGTGGCTTTGGCGGCGACCTGCTGCGTCTTCTCGGCCTCGAGCTTCTCGCGCGCGGTCTTCTCGGCGTCGCGCTCGACCTTCAGCGCGTTGACCTGCTCGATCAGCGGGGCGACCTGGGCCTTGACCGCATCGGCGACGAGGGCCGCGACGTCCGGCGTCTTGGTCGAGGACGCCGGCGTGGCGCCGGCCGCAGGCGCGCCCGCAGGCGGTACCGACCCGGCCGGCGCGGCACCGCCGCCTGCATCGTTCGGAGCATGGAATAGGAAGGCGGGC
>JANOEW010000658.1:0-2209 GCA_031413475.1 Amaricoccus sp. | reverse complement strand
GCCAATGGGCCCGGCAGTTCGGGGCGCTGGCCGGGGTCAACGTGCCGCTTTACTCGGCCGAGCACTTCTACCTGGTGACCGGCCGCATCGACGGCGTGCACCCGATGACACCGGTGATGCGTGACCCGGACGGCCTGATCTACTACAAGGAGGAAGTCGGCGGCCTGGTGATGGGCGGCTTCGAGCTGGCGGCCAAGCCCTGGGCGGTCGACCCGATCCCGGCCGACTTCCAGTTCCAGCTGCTGGGCGAGGACTGGGACCAGTTCGAGCCCTTGATGAAGAACGCGATGCACCGCACGCCGTGCCTGGAGACGGCGCCGGTGAAGATGCTGCTCAACGGGCCTGAGAGCTTCACACCCGACGGCAACTTCATCCTCGGTGAAGCGCCCGAGCTGCGCGGCTACTTCGTCTGCGCCGGCTTCAACTCGGCCGGCATCGCGAACTCGGGCGGCGCGGGAAAGCTCATCGCGCAGTGGATCGTCGACGGCGAAGCGCCGGTGGACCTGTGGGACGTCGACATCCGCCGCTTCGGCCCGTTCCACGCGAACCGCCGCCACCTCGCCGACCGCACGGTCGAGTCGCTCGGCTTGCACTACGCGATGCGCTGGCCGCGCGAGGAACTCGCGACCGTGCGACCCTTGCGCCGCTCGCCGCTGCACGACCGGCTCGCGGCGAAGAGCGCGGTGTTCGGCAGCAAGCTCGGATGGGAGCGCGCGAACTACTTCCTGCCGCGCGGCGAACGCGAGGCGGCGCCGACACTGGGGACGCCCGCGTGGCTGCCGTGGGTGCTCAACGAGCAGCGTGCCTGCCGCGAGGACGTGGTCGTGTTCGACCAGACCTCGTTCGCGAAATTCGTCCTCAAGGGCCGCGACGCGCTCGCCGTCCTGCAGCGCCTGTGCGCGAACGAGATGAACGTCGCGCCCGGCCGCATGGTCTACACCGCGATGCTGAACGAGCGCGGCGGCTTCGAGAGCGATCTCACCGTGCTGCGCGTCAACGAGCGCGAGTTCTTCATCCTCACCGGATCGGGGCAGGCCGTGCGCGACTTCGACTGGATCGAGCGGCACATCGGCGCGGACGAGCAGGCAGCACTGGTCGACGTCACCGGCGCCTGGTCTATCGTCTCGGTCATGGGTCCGAAGGCGCAGGTACTGCTCGAGTCGTTGTCACCGGACAGCCTCGGCCGCGACGCGCTGCCGTTCTCGCACGTCGCCACGATCGACGTCGGCTACGCGCGCGTCCGCGCCGCGCGGATGAGCTACGTCGGCGGTCCCGGCTACGAGTTGCAGGTCCCGGTCGAGCAGTGCGCGACGCTGTACGACGCGCTGTTCTCGAGCGGCGCGAAGTTCGGCCTGCGCGACGCCGGCTACTACACGATCGACGCGCTGCGCATCGAGGCCGGGCGCCGCGCCTGGGGCGCGGAACTCTCGCCGGACGAGTCGCCGTGGGAAGCAGGCCTGGGCTACGCGGTGAAGCTCGACAAGCCCGCGGCGTTCATCGGCCGCGAAGCCTTGTCGCGGCAGCGCGAGTCGGGTGTCGGGAAGCGGCTCGTCCAGTTCACCTTCGACGATCCCGCGGCGTTCCCCTGGGGCGGCGAGCCGATCCTGATGGACGGGCGCAACGTCGGCGAGATCACCAGCGCCGGCTACAGCCGCAAACTCGGGCGCGCGGTCGCGCTGGGGTATGCGCGCGGCGTGGCGCCGTTGACGGATCAGACAATCATGGCCGCGCGTTACGAAGTCGACATCGCCGGGGTCGTGACGCCTGTCACGCCGCACTTGACTCCACCGAAGTAGCCTCGAGCGGCCGGTACCATGTTCCGCGGAGTAGCGGGGACCACGTACCGCTGCCCCGCCGGTACCATGTTCCGCTGCAGCGCCGGTACCATGTACCGCTGCAGCGCCGGTACCACGTACCGCGCGGCACCGACCTCGACTCGACTCGCGCCGCTCTGCGCGCGGTACATGGTACCGGCGGGGCAGCGGTACGTGGTACCGGCGGTCCAGCGGTACATGGTACCGGCGCGCCAGCGGTACATGGTACCGACGCCCTTTCGGCTACACCGCAGTCACCGGCATCACCGGGCCATGCCTCACCGCCTGATCGAGACCTACTTGAACACCCCCGGCAGCCAGAGCGAGATCGCGGGGATGTAGGTGACGAGCAGCAGCGCGAAGCACATGGCGGCGTAGAACGGCCACAGTTCCTT
>JANOEW010000657.1:0-5723 GCA_031413475.1 Amaricoccus sp. | reverse complement strand
TCGCGCGGGCGGCGGCGCGGGCGAGCTCCAGCGCACGCGGAACCAGGTCGCGCATCACCTCGGCACGGTGGGTCCATTCGTAGCGCGGATGCAGCGCCGAGAGCTTGACCGAGATGCCGGGGCTGGCGCGCACGTCGCCGGTGGCGCGCGCGGCGATCGCCTTGATCGCGGCGGCGTAGGCGCCGGCGTAGCGGCTCGCATCGGCGTGGGTGCGCGCGGCCTCGCCAAGCATGTCGTAGGAATAGGTGTAGCCCTTGGCCTCCAGCGTGCGGGCGCGGTCCATCGCGGCCCCGATCGTCTCGCCGAGCACGAAGTTCCGGCCCATCAGCTTCATCGCCTGGCCGACCGCGCGGCGCACCACCGGCTCGCCGAGGCGGCGGACGAGGCCGCGCAGGGCGGCGGCCGGGCGCGAGGGGTCGTCGTCGAGCACGCGCCCGGTGAGCATCAGGCCCCAGGTGGCGGCGTTGACGAGGCTGGACGAGGATTTGCCGAGATGCGCGCCCCAGTTCGAGGGCTCGATCTTGTCGGCGATCAGCTCGTCGATGGTGCGGGCGTCGGGCACGCGCAGCAGCGCCTCGGCCAGACACATCAGCCCGACGCCCTCGTCGGTGGAGAGGCCGTATTCGGCGAGGAACGCCTCCATCACGGTCGGCGAGGACCGCGCGCGCACCTTGACCACCAGCGCCGCCGCGCGGGCGACGATCGCTTCGCGCGCGGGTGCGTCGAGCCGGGCGCTGGCGGCCAGGTCGCGCACCAGCGCGGCCTCGTCGGCGTAGGTCAGGGCGCGGATCGCCGCGCGGGCGTCGGGCGACGTCTCCGGGGAGGGGGCGGGGGCTGAGCGCATCGCGCGAGTTATCCGCCAGCGCGCGGCGGGGCGCAAGGGTTGCGGCAGCCGTGCGACCGAGTGCGACGGCCGTGCGGTCCGCGAGGCGTTCCCGCCGGATCAGGCCAGTTGGCGCAGCTTTGGGACCCGGGCGAGGCCGGGGCGATCGCGGGGATCGACGACCATGTGTGCGCCCGGGCCCTCGAAGCGATACCGCCGCCCGGTGGCGGGTCCGGTGACGGTCAGCGCCGTCGCTCCGACATACTCGAATTCGACGGTGGATCGGCGGGGTTTCGCCTCCGATCCGACCGGAGCCGGGCCGAGGATGGCGCCGAGCGCCGGTCGGGCGCGCCCGCAGCAGCCCATCAGCGCGGATCCTTCAGCGAAGCGTTCACGGGTCTTCCTTCCATGTGGTTTCGGCCGGGACCAGCCGCTGCAGCACGATGGCTCCGCCCGAAAGCGCCGGCCAGAGCAGCAATCCTTCCCGCGCGCCGCCGGCCAGCAGCAGCGCGACCGCGGCCGAGACCCAAAGGCTGAGGCAGTAGAAACAATCGAGCAGCCGCCCCCAGAAGCCGTGCCCGGCCACACGCCGAAGGCGGAGGCCGATGTCCCAAGGACCGTCCTCCGCCTGGAGCAGGTGTGTGACTCGCCACACGCCGAGGACCCCGACCACTACCTCGGCGAACCCCACGTCCAGCGGCGGCCAGCCCACGATGAGCCAGCCGCCGAGCACTTCAGACAACGACCGTCAGGCTGTAGTAGGTCAGCTTTTGCGGCGTGTAGTCGTAGTCGCAGCCGACGATCGTTCGCTTGTAAACGCGCAACTCCAGCTGATAGCAGCAGGTCTCCGGGAAGGCGTCGCGCAGATCCGGGACGGTCAGCCGCAGACCGCCGGCGCGCCAAAGCGGGGCCGCAGCGCCCTGCGCCTGCGCCGCCCCGTAGTCCGGTCCGCGGAAGTCAGCCGCCGGGATCGCCCCGAGCGCGACGGGTGTCAGGGTCGCACCGGGCGCGGTCAGCAGGTTGACCGCCAGGTCCTCGCCATAGGTCGCGACCAGGCTGTAGAACGCCAGGTGTCGATCGACGTCGTAGGCGACGAAGTCGACCTCCAGCACGCCGCCGCCGCTGGCGTCGATGTTGGAGCACGGGCCGGCCGAGACGCCGTTGATCCGCACGTTCACGATGTCCGCCGCCGGCTCGAGCGGCGGGTCGTAGATGTTGTCGAGCGTCAGAACGAGGCCGTTGTCGTCCTCGGTGTTGCACAGCGGCAGGATCTGCTCGGGCCCCAGCGTGTCGGGCGCCGTCAGCTCGTAGCCGACCAGCCGCAGATAATAGGCGCCGTCGGCGTAGTTGTTCGCGGTCAGCCAGTTCACCAGCTGGTCGCGGCCCGCCACCCAGAAGCGCTGGAAGCCCCACGAGCCGGCCCCTTGGGTCGCCTCGAAGTGTTCGCGGCTTTCGATCACCAGCTGGCCGCCGACCACGGCCGACGGGAAGTCCGCCGGATAGGTGCCGACGATCGCGCCCCCCAGGATCGGGCCGTAGTACCACCGGCTGAACCCGCCCTGAGCGGCGGGCGCCAGATCGATCCATGGCCCCAGCGACGCCGGGGCCACCTGGAACTTGTAGTAGTCGACGTTGGCAAGGTTGCCGAACAGTCCCGCGACCGGGACGACGCCGGCGAAGGGCCGATGGCTGGAGGTGAAGCCGCCCACCGGGTTCAGGTAGCCCGCCGGCCCCGCCGGGCTGCCCGGGTTGCCGCCGACCTGATTGACCAGGCTGTTGCACACCGTGGAAAAGACGATGCAGTCGCCCTCGGGCGGCGGTTCGTCGGTGATGCAGCAGGCGTCGTTCGTCGCGGTCAGCGTCACGTCGAGCACGGTCGGGATGTTCCAGCGCGCGTCCCAGATTCCCTCGTCGACGATCAGCCGCTCCTCGCCGCGACAGGTTTGGCGGACCTTGAAGATGATGTCCGGGGTGCAGTCCCACCACGGCTGCCACGGCCACCATGGCCAGACGCGCAGGCTGGCGAGCTCGGCTGAGGCCGGCAGGCGCGTCAGCAGCTGACTGCGGAGCGCGGGCAGCTTCGCCAGATCGACCTCCGCCGAGGGCGCGGCGCGCGCGACGCCGTTCTCCGCCAGGACAGCTTCGAACAGGTCGAGGCTGGGGCGCGGACCGAAGCCGGGCGCCCTGACGTTGGGCACGCGCTCGAGCAGCGGCCGCACGCGCTCGGCCAGCGTCGGCTCGAACGCCCAGTGGCGCCGCCGCCACCACCACCACGGCCACCAGCCGCAGCACCATGTGAACTGGAGGCTGAACGCCCCGTTGACGTCGGTCACGGCGCAGCCGACCTGCTGGGTGCTCGACCACCACCACCACCAGTCGACATCTTGGGCGCAGACGGTCGCCCCGGGGACGGGGCTACCGTCCGGGCAGACCACGCGGCCGCGGATGACGAACCGGCGGCACCAGATTCGCCACCACCACCAGTAGAAGTCCGATATCAGGATCGGCGCGATCGACAGCTCGGAGTCCCGGAACAGGCGCGCCGGCAGGGTGCGGCTGATCGTCTGCAGGTAAACCAGGTCCTGCGCGTCCGCGTCGCCGGGTCCGACGAGGATCCGGGCGGAACCGGGCGCCTGATCGAGATCGAACCGGGCGATCCCTTGTCCCTTTTCGTCCAAATCGACGGTGACCGAGGCGAGCACCTGCGACTCGCCGGTCGCGAGCACGACCTTGACCGGCATGTCCGCGCGGAAGTCCGTGACGCCCGAGGCGTCCAGCGGAACATCCAAGTGAAACGGCCGAGAGTCCTTCGACGATTTGCTAACCATCTTCCCTCCAGTTGTCTAAGCACGAGCCGTCCGACGTCGCAGGGCAGATCAATAGCCAGCTGCGTTTCGATACGCGCGCCCTTTCAGACCCGGAACAACTCGGGCGGGTCGAGCAGAACACGATTGCAAACATTAACATAGCGCCATTGAGTTCACAATCGCCAATCGGGAAGCGCATATCAGGCCCGACGGCTATCCGCCGCCCGGTCGCGCGCTAGGTGCTCCACGCATCGAAGGTGTTGACCGACCCATGCTGCGCGTGCGCTCCGTATCCAAGTCCTATTCCGGCGCCGAACGGCCGACGCGGGTGCTGTGCGACGTCTCGCTCGATCTCGACGCGGGGCGCTCGCTGGCGCTGACCGGCGAGAGCGGCAGCGGCAAGTCGACGCTGCTGCACCTGATCGCCGGGCTCGACAGCGTCGACGCGGGGAGTATCGACGTGGGGGGCGTGCGCGTCTCGGGGGCGTCGGACGCGGTGCGGTCGGCGGTGCGGCGCGGCGCGATCGGCCTCGTATTCCAGCAGTTCAACCTGATCCCGAGCCTCGATGTCGGGGCCAACCTCGCGTTCCAGGCGCGGCTCGCCGGGCGCTTCGACGCCGGATGGCAGGACGAGTTGACCGAGCGGCTCGGGCTCGGGGCGCTGCGCGCACGGTATCCCGAGGCGCTCTCGGGCGGGCAGCAGCAGCGTGTGGCGATCGGGCGGGCGGTGGCGGGACGGCCGGGACTGATCCTGGCCGACGAGCCCACCGGCAACCTCGACGAGGCGACCGGCGACGCGGTGCTGGGGCTGATGCTCGATCTGGTGCAGGCCAGCGGGGCGGCGCTGCTGATGGTCACCCATTCCGAGCGGCTGGCGGGTCGGCTCGGGTCGCGCGTCGCGCTGCGCGCCGGGCGGATCGCGGCGTGAGGGCGGGCGTCGTCCTGCGCGCGCTGGCGTCGCACTGGCGCCGCCATCCGGTCGAGCTCACGACGCTGCTGGTCGGGCTGATGGTGGCCACCGCGCTCTGGTCCGGGGTGCAGGCGCTGAACGCCGAGGCGCGGGCGAACTACGACCGGGCGGCGGCGCTGCTCGGCGCGGACCGGCTGGCGCACGTCGTCGCGGCGGATGGCGGGGCACTGACCACCGCCGATTTCGTGGCGTTGCGCCGCGCCGGCTGGCCGGTTTCGCCGGTGCTCGAGGGCGAGCGCGTGGCGGGTGAGGTGCGACTGCGCGTCGTCGGCGTCGAGCCGCTGAGCCTGCCGGCCGAGGCCGAGACCTTCGCGATCGGGCCGGGGGCGGAGCGGCTGAACGCCTTCCTCGCGCCGCCGAACCTCGGCCTGGTCGCGCCCGAGACCGCGGCGGCGCTGGCGGGCGCCGTGGGGCTGCCGCCGCTTGCGACGGCGCCGGACCTGCCGCCCGACACCCTGATCGTCGACATCGCCGTGGCCGAGCGGCTGCTCGACCGGCCCGGACAGGTGTCGCACCTGATCCTGGCGGGGTCCGGGGCGGCGCCCCCGCTGCCCGCGGCGCTCGCCGGCCGGCTGGAGGTGCGGGTCCCCGAGGCCGAAAGCGAGCTGGCGCGGCTGACCGACAGCTTTCATCTCAACCTGACCGCCTTCGGCTTCCTGAGCTTCGTCGTCGGGCTGTTCATCGTCTACGCCGCGATCGGGCTGGCCTTCGAGCAGCGCAAGCCGATGCTGCGCTCCTTGCGCGCCTGCGGCGTCTCGGCGCGGCTGCTGGCAGGGGTGATGCTGGGCGAACTCGCCGCCCTGGCGCTGGTCGCGGGCGCGCTGGGCGTGGCGGGAGGCTACGTGATCGCCGCGAGCCTGCTGCCGGACGTCGCGGCGTCGCTGCGCGGGCTCTACGGCGCGCGGGTGCCGGGCAGCCTGAGCCTGCAGCCGGCGTGGTGGGCGGCGGGGGTCGGGATGAGCCTGGTCGGCGCGCTCGGCGCCGGCGCCGGCAGCCTGTGGCGGGCGTGGCGGCTGCCGGTGCTGGCGACGGCGCAGCCGCAGGCCTGGCTCGCGGCGCAGCGCCGCACGCTGCGGCTGCAAACGTCGCTGGCGCTGCTGCTCGCGGCGGCGGCGCTGGCGGC
>JANOEW010000656.1:0-8439 GCA_031413475.1 Amaricoccus sp. | reverse complement strand
CAACACAAGCAGTTTTTGCCCCAGCTTTGATAGCGGCTTCTACAACAGCACGTCGTTCTGTCGAAGTCACACCCGCAGGAACCGAGATGAGTACCTCAGCCGCCCGACGACGCGCCATCCCGCCCCTCCACGCCAACGCCCTTACCCTCAAAGGCAACCCGCTGCCCCTCCAGTCCGCCTGATCGGGGGTGAGCAGTTACGTTGCACGTTGCAACACGAGTCAAGATGCTGGAAAACAATGATTTTCCCAAGCGTCGGCTCACTTCGCCTGCGGGCGGCGGACGTCCGGCAGGCGGGGATCAGCGCGACGTCTCGGTGAGCCGCCGACGAACGTAGTCATCCACCAGCGCGATCAGCTCGTCCATGCCCGGATCGAAGAAATGGCTGGCGCCCTCGATCGTGGCCTGGGTGATGGTGATGCCCTTCTGCTGCTTCAGCTTGTCGGCGAGCGCGGTCACATCGGCCACCGGCACCACCCGGTCGGCCGAGCCCGAGACGATCAGGCCCGACGAAGGGCAGGGGGCAAGGAACGAGAAGTCGTACTGGTTCGCCGGCGGCGCGACCGAGACGAAGCCGGCGATCTCCGGCCGGCGCATCAGCAGCTGCATGCCGATCCAGGCCCCGAAGGAAAAGCCCCCGACCCAGCAGTTCTTGGCGTTGGGGTTCATCGCCTGCAGGTAGTCGAGCGCCGCGGCGGCGTCGCTGAGCTCGCCGATGCCCTGGTCGTACTCGCCCTGGCTGCGGCCGACGCTGCGGAAGTTGAACCGCAGGCAGGTGAAGCCGATCTTGTGGAAGGCATAGTGCAGGTTGTAGACCACCTTGTTGTTCATCGTGCCCCCATAGAGCGGGTGGGGGTGCAGGATGATCGCGATCGGCGCGTCTCTGTGTTTTTGCGGGTGATAGCGGCCTTCGAGGCGCCCGTCGGGACCGGGAAAAATCACTTCGGGCATGCGGCCCAACTCCAACTGCGAGGCTCGCGCCGCCGAGACAAAACTTGACGAAATCGCCCCGGGAACCTAGAAAAGTTCTAAACTAGGCGTTCGGCGACCCCTGGCTCGCCCGGAGTTAAGGACTCGCCGGGCCAGCGTCAACACGAACCTCGGCGCCCGCGCCGGAGCCTCCGGGAGGGGCGGGATGAAACTGAGCACGAAGGGCCGCTACGCGATGATCGCGCTGACCGACCTCGCGGCTCAGGGGCCCGATCGGCTAATCTCGTTGTCGGAGATCGCCGAACGTCAGGACATCAGCCTTGCCTACCTCGAGCAGCTGTTCGTCAAGTTGCGCCGGGCCGAGATCGTCGATTCGGTGCGCGGACCGGGCGGCGGATACCGGCTGGCGCGGCCGATCGAGGCGATTCGCATTTCCGAGATCCTCGCGGCGGTCGACGAGACGATGGACGCGCTCCGCCGCGGCGCCGGCGCGAGCGGCGCGGACCGGGGCACGACCGAACAGGCGCTCGCCGACAAGCTCTGGGAGCAGCTGTCGGCGAACGTCTACGTGTTCCTGCACCAGACCCGGCTCGGCGACGTGGTGAAGAACCAGCTCGCTCCATGCCCGGCGGTGCCGGCCTTCGTGCAGATGGTCGACGATTGATGCCGGTCGCGCGCGTCTATCTCGACTGGAACGCGAGCGCTCCGCTTCGCCCCGAAGCGCGCGCGGCCATGATTGCGGCCATGGAGGCCTGCGGCAATCCATCCTCGGTGCATGCGGAGGGCCGCGCGGCGCGCAAGATCGTCGAGCGCGCCCGCGTCCAGGTCGCCGCGGCGTTCGGGGCCGAGCCGGAGCAGGTGGTGTTCACCTCGGGCGCGACCGAGGCCGCTTCCCTGGCGCTCGCCGGGCGGACCCTCGACGCGGCGCCGATCGAGCACGACTGCGTCGCCGCCTGGACCCGGCCGGTTCTGCCCGTGGACGCGGCCGGACAGGTGCGTGTCGCCGACCCGGCGCGCACCGCGCTCCAGGCGGCAAACTCCGAGACCGGCGTCCTGCAGACCCTGCCCGCAGGCCTCGCGGTGGTCGATGCGGCGCAGGCCGCCGGCAAGACCGCCTTCGATTTCGCCTCGACCGCGGCGGCGGCCGCGCTGCTGTCGGCGCACAAGATCGGCGGCCCGAAGGGCGCGGGCGCGCTGCTGATCCGCGACGGCAGCGCGGTTTCGGCGGTGCTGCGGGGCGGCGGCCAGGAGAGCGGACGGCGCGCGGGCACCGAGAACCTCGTCGGGGTCGCGGGCTTTGGCGCGGCGGCGGCGGCGGCGGCGCGCGACCTAGCCGACGGCGTCTGGGAGCGCGTCGCGGAACTTAGAAACATTCTAGAATCGGCTCTGGAATACGCCACGCCCACGACTATTTCAATCGGGTATGGAACTGCCCGATTGCCCAACACCATTTGCCTGGCGACGCCGGGCTGGGCCGGCGAGACGCAGGTGATGCAGATGGACCTGGCCGGGTTCGCGGTTTCCTCCGGAGCGGCCTGCTCGAGCGGCAAGGTTCGGCCGAGCCGAACGCTCGCCGCCATGGGCTTCGATGCGACGACGTGCGCTGGCGCGCTCCGGGTGTCGATCGGGGCCGCGAACACCGAGGCCGAGGCGCTGGCTTTTGTCGACGCCTGGGGAGAACAGCATCGCCGGTTTCGGGCGAAGGCCGCGTGCGCGGCGTGAGGAGAGACGAGATGGCGGCATTCGACGAGATCAGCGCGCGCGAAGGCGTCGACCAGGAAACCGTCGATGCGGTGCGTTCGGTGGGCGAGCGCTACAAATACGGTTTCTCCAGCGACATCGAGACCGAATACGCGCCGAAAGGCCTGAACGAGGACATCGTGCGGCTGATCTCGGCCAAGAATGGCGAGCCGCAGTGGCTGACCGACTGGCGGCTGCAGGCCTTCGCGCGGTGGAAGACCTTGACCGAGCCGACCTGGGCGATGGTCAGCTACCCTAAGATCGACTTCCAGGATCAGTACTATTACGCCCGTCCCAAGAGCTTCGCCAAGCGCCCGACGTCGATCGACGAGGTCGACCCGGAACTGTTGCGCACCTACGAAAAACTCGGCATCCCCCTGCGTGAGCAGATGGTCCTCGCCGGGGTGTCGGGCGGAACGCCCGCGGAACCGGGGGATGGGGCCGAGGATGCGCCGGTCGAGGGGCGGCGTGTCGCGGTCGACGCCGTGTTCGACAGCGTCTCGATCGGCACGACCTTCCGCGACGAGCTGGCGAAGGCCGGGGTGATCTTCTGCCCGATCTCCGAAGCGGTGCGCGAACATCCCGAGCTGGTGCGAAAGTATCTCGGCAGCGTGGTGCCGATCTCCGACAACTTCTATGCGACGTTGAATTCGGCGGTGTTTTCCGATGGCTCGTTCGTCTACGTGCCGCCGGGCGTGAAATGCCCGATGGAGCTCTCGACCTACTTCCGCATCAACGCCGAGAACACCGGCCAGTTCGAGCGCACCCTGATCATCGCCGACAGCGGCGCGTTTGTCAGCTACCTCGAAGGCTGCACCGCTCCGAAGCGCGACGAGAACCAGCTGCATGCGGCGGTGGTCGAGCTGGTGTTGCTGGACGGCGCCGAGATCAAGTATTCCACCGTGCAGAATTGGTACCCGGGCGACGAGAACGGGGTGGGGGGCATCTACAACTTCGTGACCAAGCGCGCCGACTGCCGCGGCGACCGCTCCAAGGTGATGTGGACCCAGGTCGAGACCGGTTCCGCGATCACCTGGAAGTATCCGTCCTGCATTCTGCGCGGCGAGGGCAGCCAGGGCGAATTCTATTCGATCGCCATCGCCAACAATCGTCAGCAGGCCGACACCGGCACCAAGATGGTGCACCTCGGCAAGAACACCAAGAGCCGGATCGTGTCGAAGGGGATCAGCGCGGGCTTCGCGCAGAACACCTATCGCGGCCTGGTCTCGATGCATCCGAAGGCGACCAACAGCCGCAACTACACCCAGTGCGACAGCTTGCTGATCGGCGACAAATGCGGCGCACACACCGTGCCGTACATCGAGGTGAAGAACACCTCGAGCCGCGTCGAGCATGAGGCGACCACGTCGAAGGTCGACGAGGATCAACTGTTCTACTGCCGCTCGCGCGGGATGGACGAGGAGGAGGCCGTGGCGCTGGTGGTCAACGGTTTCTGCCGCGAAGTGCTTCAGGCCCTGCCGATGGAGTTCGCCATGGAGGCTCAGAAGCTGGTGGCGATCAGCCTGGAGGGGAGCGTCGGGTGACCGAGGTAGAGACCCTGCATCCGAAGCGCTTCCAGTATGCGGTTGAGACGTCCGAGGCCAAGACGATGATAGATGCAAAAGAGCGCCTTGGCCGGGCGATGGGAACGGGTCGCGCAGGGCTGCGAGCCTCGGTCGAAGATCTGATCGTCGCCGCCCTGGTCGCGGCTCCATTCGCGGCAACCTTTGGGATTTCGTTGAGCTGGCTCACCTGGTGGCCCAACCCGGTGATCTGGACCGCGGCGGCGGCGGCCCAGGCCGGCGCGACGCTGTGGATCGCGGGCCGACGGCTGGCCGGGGAAAATGACCGATGATCGGGGCGATCCTGCTCGCGGGCGCACTTGCGGCGGCGGCCTGGGCGCTCGGTGGCCGGCGCGCGCCGCGGCCGGTCCCGATCCGGGTGAAATCGAGGACAGAGAATGCTGAAGATTGATAATTTGAACGTGAAGCTCGAAGCCGAGGACAAGCCGATCCTCAAGGGCGTCGACCTTCACGTGCGCGCGGGCGAGGTGCACGCGGTGATGGGGCCGAACGGCTCGGGCAAGTCGACGCTGTCGTATGTGCTCGCGGGCCGTGACGGCTACGAGGTCACCGAGGGCTCCGCGACGCTCGACGGCGCGGACCTGCTGGCGCTCGAGCCCGAGGAACGGGCGGCGGCGGGGCTGTTTCTCGCCTTCCAGTATCCGGTCGAGATCCCGGGCGTCGGCAACATGACCTTTCTGCGCACCGCGCTCAACGCGCAGCGCAAGGCGCGCGGCGAGGCGGAGCTGAACGCCGCCGACTTTCTGCGGGCGGTCCGCGAGAAGGCGAAGGCGCTCAACATCGACGCCTAAATGCTGAAGCGGCCGGTGAACGTCGGCTTTTCCGGCGGCGAGAAGAAACGCAACGAGATCCTGCAGATGGCCATGCTCGAGCCGCGCATGTGCATCCTCGACGAAACCGACTCCGGCCTCGACGTCGACGCGATGAAGCTGGTCGCCGAGGGTGTGAACGCGCTGCGAGGACCCGACCGGGCGTTTCTGGTGATCACCCACTATCAGCGCCTGCTCGACCACATCCGCCCCGACGTGGTGCACATCATGGCGGACGGGCGCATCGTCGCGACTGGCGGGCCGGACCTCGCGCTCGAGGTCGAGACCAACGGCTACGCCGGCATCCTCGCGTCGGTGGCGTGATGGCGGTTCCGGCGTTCAGGATCGACGCGGCCGCGGCGCTGCTCGCGGCCTGGCCCGAACCGATTGGCGAGGCCGGCTGGGCCAAGGCCGTGCGCGCCCGCGCAGCGCGGCGGTTCGCCGAGCGAGGAGCCCCGTCGCGGCGCGACGAATACTGGCGCTTCACCGATCCGGCGAGCCTGGTCGCGCAGCCGGCGCCGGCGGCGGCGGCGCCGGTCTTCGACGAGCCGCCCGCTTTCGATCGCATCGATCGGGCCCGGCTCGTGTTCGTCGACGGCGTCTTTGCGCCGGAGCTGTCGGATGCGCCGGAGCTCGCCGGCGTCGAGATCCAGCCGCTCGCGACGGCGCTGCGCTCCGACATCCATTGGGCGCGCGAGGCCTTCGGCGTGCTCGAGGCCCGCGGACAGGAGCCGGTCGACCGGCCGTTCGCGCTGCTAAATACCGCGCGGGCGAGCGAGGGCCTCGCGATCCGGGCGACGGCGCGTGCGACGCGGCCGGTCAACCTGGTCTATCTGCACCGCTCCGCGACGTCCGACGCGATGGTCCGCCACCTGATCCGGGTCGAGCCCGGCGCCGAACTGACGCTGCTCGAGACCGGTCCGGGGGCCGCGCGGTTCAACAAGGCGATGGAGGTCGAGGTGGCGGACGGCGCCGCGTTCCATCACGTCCGCGCCCAAGGCCGCGATCCGGAGCGGCGCGCCGCGACGGCGATCTTCGCGCGGCTGGGACGGGCCAGCCGGTTCAAGTCCTTCACTCTGACCGCGAACGGCCGGCTGACTCGCAACGAATGCGTGCTCGAGTTCGCCGGGGACGACGCCTTCGCGCATGTGGCGGGGGCCTGCGTCGGCGACGGCGACTTCCACCACGACGACACCGTCTTCGTCACCCACGGGGCCGAGCGCTGCGAGAGCCGGCAGGTGTTCAAGAAGGTGCTGAAGAACGGCGCGGTCGGGGTGTTCCAGGGCAAGATTCTGGTCCGGCCCGGCGCACAGAAGACCGACGGCTACCAGATCAGTCAGGCGCTGCTCATGGACGAGGCCAGCCAGTTCCTCGCCAAACCCGAACTGGAGATCTACGCCGACGACGTGAAGTGCTCGCACGGCTCGACCTGTGGCGCGGTGGACGAAACCGCATTGTTCTACCTGACCTCGCGCGGCATTCCGCGAACCGAAGCCGAGGGCCTGCTGGTGCTCGCCTTCCTCGACGAGGCGATCGCCGAGATCGACGATGCAGGCCTCGCCGACGACATCCGTGCGCGACTGGCGGCGTGGGTCGCCCGGCACCGACGGGGCTGAGCACCTTGCGTGGGAGCCTCGTCGCATCGATGTGGCGCGCTTACGGCGATCCGCGCGGCGCCATGGCGCGCCAGATCGCCGCGGGGCTCGGCGAGTCGCGGGCGTTCCTGCACCTGACGCTCGCTTGCGCGCTCGGCTTCGTCGCCAGCCTGCCGGAGGCGGCGCGCACCGCACGGCGGCTCGATATCCCCGATCCGATCGAGGGCGCGTTCGCCGCGCATCTGTTCGGGTATCTGTTCGTCCTGCCGCTGCTGCTCTACGGGCTCGCGGCGCTGGTCCATCTGGCGGCCCGGGTTTTCGGCGGCGGCGGCGGGTTCCTCGGCGCGCGGGCGGCGCTGTTCTGGACGGCGCTGCTCGCCGGGCCGATCGCGCTGGCGCTGGCGCTCGCCGGCCTCGGCGCGGAACTGGCGGGTGCGCCTCGTCTGTTGCCGACACTCGACTATCTGGGTTATGCGGGAGCATCCTTCTGGCTTTGGCTGTTCGCCGCGACCCTGGCCGAGGCCGAGGGTTTCGTGGCGACGCGCCGGGTCGTGGCGGTCGTGGCAGTTGTCGTCGTGGCCGTCGTGTTCGGTGTCGGATCGGTTCCGGACGCAGCGCCGGCGGCTGGCTGAGGCCGTGCGATGGAATCGGCTCGGAACGAAGCACGGGGCGCGCCGGAGAGCGACATGTGGCCGCAGCTTGTGATCGACAGCCTCGTCCGGCCGCGCGCCGCCGCGCGCCGGGTGCTGGCGATCTCGGTAGACCCTTTCGTGCTGCTCCAGGCGGCGGTGGCGATCACCTGCGTCGGCATCCTGCTCGGCTACCTGGCGATGCGGATGAGCGGTGGCGCGGTGGACGCGGTCTCCGCGGCCGTGCTCGCGGCGCCGCTGATGGGCGCGCTGGTGCAGTTCGGCATGATGGCGCTGATCGCCTTCCTCGCCTTCCGAGTCGGCCGGCTGTTCGGCGGCCGCGGCGACTTCTGGAGCGCAGCGACGGTCGTCGTCTGGCTGAACGCGATGACGCTGGCGATCCAGGTCCTGCAGCTCGTGGCGCTGGCGCTGGCGCCGCCGCTGGCCGGGATCATCGCGATCGCGACGCTGTTCTGGCTGTTCTGGGCCTTCGCCAGTTTCGTCACGGAGCTGCACGACTTCCGCTCGCCGATGATGGTGCTCGGAGTCGTGGTGCTGACCGTGATCGTGATCGTCTTCGGCCTCACGCTGCTGGCGGCCATTCTGGGCTTCGGCCCGCAGGGAGTTAGCTGATGTATGACGTGGCCGCCGTCCGGCGTGACTTTCCGATCCTCTCGCGCGAGGTGCATGGCCGTCCGCTGGTCTATCTCGACAACGGCGCCTCGGCGCAGAAGCCGCAGGCGGTGATCGACGCGGTGACGCGGGCCTATGCGATGGAATACGCCAACGTGCACCGCGGCCTGCACTACCTGTCGACCGTCGCGACCGAGCGCTACGAGGCGGTGCGCGGCAAGCTCGCCCGCTTCCTAGGGGCGCAGGAGGACGAGATCGTCTTCACCACCGGCTCGACGATGGCGATAAACTTGGTCAGTCACGCCTGGGCTGCGCCGCGGTTCGAGGCGGGCGACGAGATCGTGCTCAGCGTGATGGAGCATCACGCCAACATCGTCCCGTGGCATTTCCTGCGCGAACGTCACGGTGTCGTGCTGAAGTGGGTCGACATGTGGGTGACGGCGACGAGCCTGGTGCGCGGGCCGATCGCGTCGATCACGCGCTGCGGATCAAGCGACCCGTCCGGGTCGATGTCGACCCAC
>JANOEW010000655.1:0-15290 GCA_031413475.1 Amaricoccus sp. | reverse complement strand
GCCGGTCTTGTCCAGGATCAGCGTGTTGATCCGGGCGAGCGCCTCAAGCGGTTTCGCCCCCTTGATCAGCACCCCGAAATGCGCCGCCCGCGACAGCCCGGCCACCAACGCAACCGGAACGGCAAGGATCAGCGGACAGGGTGTCGCGACCACGAGGACCGCCACCGCGCGGATTGGGTCGCCGGTGAACCACCAGGCGGCGGTCGCCAGCGTCACAGTCACGGCAAGGAACAGCAGCGAAAAGCGGTCGGCCAGACGAGCCATCGGCGCCTTGGACTTCTGCGCCGCTTCGACCAGCCTGACGATCCCCGCATAGGTGCTGTCGGCAGCACGCCGCGTGACACGCAGATCGAAGGCATCGCCCGCGTTAGTGGAGCCGCTCATCACGTCCTGGTCGCGGTTCAGACGCACGGGCATGGACTCGCCCGTCAGAGCCGACTGGTCCAGCATCGCCCGGTCGCCTTCGACCGTGCCATCGACGGGCGCCACATCGCCCTGCCGGATCAGAAGAAGGTCGTCCGGTGCGATCTCGTCCAGCGGCACCTCGTCCAGCGCGCCATTGTTGTGCCGGGTCGCAGTCCGGGGCACTCGGGACAGCAGATCGCTCATCTCGCGCCGGGCGCGGCCTTCTGCAAAGCTCTCCAGAAAGGTGCCGCCCGAATACATCAGGGCGACCACCGCGGCCGCGAGCGTCTCGCCAAAGAGAAGCGCCGCCGACATCGACAGGGCCGCCACGATGTCGAGCCCTACCTCTCCCTTTGAGAGGCTCCGGACGATCTCGACCAACAGCCCTGCAAGAACCGGAATGACGCCCGCCGCCCATGCAAAGGTCGCGAGATCCGGTTTGCCCGCCGCCCAGAACCCGAGGCCCGCTACTAGGCCGAGGAGTGCAATGACCAGCAACGCGACCTTCAGGCGGTCTTGAAGCAGTGGGTTCATGAATGCATCCCGGGGTCAGGCCGCACGCCCGGGTCTGAACGGGTCTCGAAGAGCCGTCCAACCAGCGTTTCGCGAGGCTGGTCGCCTTCCCGGTCAATGAAGAGGGCGTCGAGATTCTGTCTACGCGCAAGTTCGGCACCCTCCAAGCTTCCTCGCACCATGAGCGCGGTCGCCCAGGCGTCAGCGACCACGCAGGTCGCCGCAACAACCGTGACCGAGGCGGGAGACGACGAGAGTGGTCCGCCGCGCGCCGGGTCCATGGTGTGCGAGAGCCGCCTGCCGCCGACATCAACCCAATGCCGGTAGTCGCCCGACGTCGCGACAGCCGCATCGTGGAGCGCGATGATGGAATGCGGCGCGCGACGCTCCGGATCGGGCGCCTCGACCGCGACGATCCACGGCTCGCCATCCGGGCGCAGTCCCTTCGCGCGCATCTCTCCGTCGATGCCGACGAGGCCGGACACAATTCCGAAGCCGATGAGAGTTTCGGCAAGGCGATCGACCCCATAGCCCTTGGCAATCCCGTTCAGATCAAGCGCAATCGGGGCTCGCTTGCGCACCCGACCAGCGATCTTGTCGAGTTCGAGCATCTCATATGCCGCCCTGCGCGGCGCGATCATCGCCGCGCAGATGCGGTCTGGGACCGCGGCCTCTGGTCCGAAACCCCAGGCCGTCACCGCATCCCCCATTCCGATATCGAAGGCTCCGCCCGAGGCTTGCCCGATCTCGAGCCCGATGCTCAGCACGTGCAGCAGCCGGGTGGGCGCCGCCACCCATTCCCCAACCGGGGCCGCATTGAGACGCATCAGATCGCTGCCGGGCTTCCACGTGGACATCTGCGCGTCCACCTCATCGACCGCCGCCTGAAGCGCAGCTCGGACCGGCGCCGGGTCGAAGCCGGGAGCCGTGTGGAACAGCGCGGACCAGCGCGTGCCCATGGTGGGGCCGTGCAGCGCGTGGCGCACGAGGTCAGTAGACATCTTCGACATACCGTCCCTCCGCCTTCAGCTCGACCGGCGTAAGCCCGACGGGCGCGAGGATGTCGGCGAGCGCGTGGGCGACCCCCGCCGCCATGTCGCGGCCGCCGCAAACCATTACGCGTGCGCCGTTGCGGATAAGCCGGGCGACCTCTTCGCCCTCGGCGCGCAGGGCATCCTGCACATAGTGGGGCCGGGCGCCCCGCGAGACCGCCGTGACGAGCCGCTGGAGGCGTCCAGCGGTCTGCCAGATGGAGAGCTCCTCGCCATAGAGGAAGTCGCTGTCGGGGTGGCGCATCCCGAAGAACAGATGGACGGGACGGCGCCGCGCATTGGCGCGCACGAAACCGGCGAGCGGGCCGATACCGGTTCCCGCCCCGATCAGGATCAGGGGCGCGCGATCCTCACCCGCCTGGAAACCGGGGTTCCGTCGGAGGAATGCGGATACGATGCCGCCGGGGTCGAGCGCCATCAGCTGCCCCGAACAGAGGCCGCCGGGGTGTTTCCTGACCACGATCTCGACGAAACCGTCACGGTTGCCGGAGGCAAGCGAATAGAACCGCGGCACGGCGGAGCCCTCCGGCACGATTCCGAGAAGGTCGCCCGCAGCGAAGCGCGCGAAGCCACGTCCCGTCAGGCGCTGCCAGATCGTCGCGCGCGGCATGGCGAAGCGCAGGATCGCGGTCGGGGCCTGCACCTCGACGCCGTAGTCGCGGCGGGAGACCAATGTCAACTTCTCGGTCACGGGCAGGACCGGCTGGTGGGCCAGTTCCAGCTCGATCCCCAGGGCCTGCCCGAGGGCGCGCCCCCAGCGCGCGAAATCCTGCGGCGACTGGCGGTCGATCGTCTCGAACGGCAAGAGTTCGGGCCAGCCCTTGGGTCTGGCGGTGGCTCGGCGCGTTGCGAAAACGAGGGCGACGTCGAGATGGACTTGCATTGGCGCCGCTGATCAACGGCATAGCGGCCGGTGGTAGTGCGGAGGTCCGCCGCTGATCGTGGACGGCTTCGTTGGCCATGGTGCGGTCGATCGGAGAGGATTATGGTAAATCGGACCGCGCGTCGAACGAGCAATCTCGAGGAGCTTTATCCATGATCGACCGCAAAGTGGTATTCGGCACCGCCCTCGCCGTCGGGGCGGTGCTGCTTCTGCCCGGCGTCGCCGCCGCGGCGGCGCGCGTGGGACGGCCGTTCGCGAAGGCCGCGCTGAAGACCGGCGCGATCGCTTACGAGGAATTCAGGCGCGCGGGGGCCGAGGCGTACGAGCATCTCGAGGATGTCGTCGCCGAAGTCCGGGCCGAGATGCAGGAGGCTCCGGCTGCGGCGCTAGACGCCGATCTCGCGGCCGAGGTCGAGGTTCTCGCCAAGACCGCGAAATCGGCCAAGAAGGCCTGAGCCGATGGCGAAGGGCGGCCGTGGCCCCAAAGCCAGCCTGCTGCACGCCACGCCCGGTCGCCTGCGGCTTCGGATCGACGCCTTCGTCGGCGACGCCGCAGCGATGGAGGCCTTCGTGGAGTCGATCGCCGAGGTTCCGGGCCTGACCCGCATCGTCGGCCGGCCGGCGACGGGAACCCTGATCCTCGAATACGCGGGCGAGGTCGCCGATCTCGTGCCCGCCCTGGTCGAGACGGGCGGCATGACGTTCGTGCGCCCACCGACGCCGCCGCCGCTGTCGCAGACGCTTCGCTTCGGCCTCGCCCTGATCGACCAGAGGATCGCGGCGCGCACCGAGGGCGCCATCGACGGCCGGACCGGGATCGCGCTGGTCCTCGGCGGGCTCGCGGTTTTCCAGGCGGCGCAGGGGCGACTGCTGGGGCCGGCCAGCACGTTGCTCATGGGCGCGCTCGCGCTGCTGGACCCGGTGCGCAAGGGCTGACGCGTCAGGCGAGCGCGGCAGCGGCGGCGACGTCCTCCCAGGGCGCGGCCAGATCCTCCCGGCCGAAATGTCCGTAGACGGCGAGGTCGCGGTAGAATCGGCCTCCGCGGCTGCGGCTGAGGGTCCACAGGCCGAGGCGCTCGGCGATGGCCCCGACGCCCAGATCGAAGGTCTCGCGCAACCGGGCCTCGATCCGCGCGTCCGGCACGGTGCCCGAGCCGAAGCTGTCGACCTCGAGACTGATCGGCCCCTCGTCACCGACCGCGTAGGAAAGCTGGACCTCGCATTCTAGGGCGATCCCCGCGGCCAGGACGCATTTCGCCGCGTGCCGCGCGGCATAGGCGGCGATCCGATCGATGCGCGACGGATCCTTGCCGCTCAATGCCGCCCCGGAGTGTCGGACATAGCCGCCGTAGCTGTCGTCCGAGGTCTTGCGCCCGGTCAGCCCGGCGTGATTCGCCGGCCCGCCCGCGGGCGACGGGGCGGCCCGGACCACAATGATGCGCGTGTGGTCCGTCAGTTCGATCGCCGCGCCGTCCAGCGCGGGGCCGATCACGGCCGAGAGGAGATCCTCGCGCAGCGCTGCGTCGTCCGCCGGGGCCTCCGCGCCGAGCGCCGTGGTCAGGACGACGCTGTGGATCGCGGCCGGCTGGCGGTCGCGAAAGCTGATCGCGACCTGCGCCTGGCCATCGGGCAGAAGGTAGGCCAGCCGCTGGGCGCGGCGGGCCGCGTCGAGCGCGCGCGTGACCCGGTGCGCGCACCAGATGGCGTAGGGCGTCCGTTCCGGCGTGTGGGAGCACGCATAGCCGAAGACGGTCGCGGAATGCGCGGCCCGCGCGGCGTGGCCCGCGCTCGCGGCGTCGATCAGGCTGGTCGTGGTCAGGACGGTGCAACTATCGGCGGCGAAGGGTCCACTCAGGTAGCCGGCCTCGGCGATGACGTCGCGCGCGATCCCGGTCAGGTCCGGATTGGCGCGGGCCTCGCGACGGACCGTCAGGAAGACGACGCCGTTGCTGACCGCGCATTCGGCGTTGACGCCTGCGGGCGGATCCTCGTTCAGGCAGGCGTCCACCACCGCGTCGCTGATCTGGTCGCAGAGCTTGTCGGGATGCCCCGCGGTCGTGGATTCGGAGGTCAGGATGAAGTCTCTCATGACGCCTCGCGGGTGATTTCATCGCCGAACCGCAGGCCGCGCCGGAGCAGGACCCGAACGAGCGGCGCGGTCGATGCGCCGACCGCGATCGCGAGATCGCCCGCGCCGGGCGGCGTGATCCGCAGCAGCCGCCCGATCGCGGGCGACAGGAACGGCAGCGCCGTGAAGCCGATCGAGGCGAGCAGAGCCGCGTCGAGCGTCCGGTTTTCGAGCAGCCTTCCGAGGCGCAGGCCGCGGGGATCGCTGCGCTGGCACCCGAGCGTGTAGAGCAGTTGCCCGAGCGACAGCGTCAGGAAGGTCATGCCGCGGGTCTGCGGTCCGGGTCCGTAGCGCGCCATTCCGAGGAAATGGACGGCGAGGGCCGAGGCCGCGATTACCGCGCTGTCGGCGCCCATCCGGCGAAGGTCCGCCCTGGGGATGATCGACTCACCCCGGTCGCGCGGCGGGCTGCGCATCGCGTCGGGGTCGGGGTCCGCGAGCGCCAGCCCGATCGCCGGGGCGACGTCGGTC
Organism: Amaricoccus sp.; assembly: GCA_031413475.1. Taxonomy (GTDB): domain Bacteria; phylum Pseudomonadota; class Alphaproteobacteria; order Rhodobacterales; family Rhodobacteraceae; genus Amaricoccus. The sequence continues at coordinate 9,838 of JANOEW010000655.1, read as the reverse complement.
GCGAGATTGATCCAGAGAAGCTCGAGCGGCGTCTCGATCTCGCCCGGTCCGTGCGCCGCCTCGATCATCTCGACGATGATTTCCGAGAGGTTCGTGACCACCAGGAACTCGATCGATCGGCGGATGTTGCGGTAGATCGCCCGGCCCTGTTCGATCGCCTTGATCAGCGTCGGCAGGTCGTCGTCGCGGATCACCACGTTGGCCACCTCGCGGGCGAGATCCGTGCCGCTCGCGCCCATGGCGATGCCGACGTGCGCCGCCTTCAGCGCCGGGCCGTCGTTCACCCCGTCGCCGGTCATGCCGACCACCCGCCCGGACGTCTGGAGCGCCCGCACGATCAGGAGCTTCTGCCGCGGATTGACCCGGGCGAAGACGTGCGCGCCGGCGGCGAGGCCGGCCAGCAGCTCAGGGTCGAGCGCCTCGATGTGCGACGCGTCGACCACCCGAAGTGGCGCTCCGTCCGACATGTCGAGATCGCGCGCCACCGCTTCGGCCGTGGCGGCCTGGTCGCCGGTGATCAGCACCGTCTCGATGCCTGCGCCATGGAGCGCCTTGATGAACGCCCGGGCGCCGGGACGGATCGGGTCCGCCATCGCGACCATGCCCAGCCAGGTCAGGCCTTGGGGTTCTCCGTCGCCGTCAGGCGCCGCGTCGCCTTCGGCGAACGCGAGCACCCGCGCCTGCCGGAGCGAAAGCGCCCGGTTCTCCGCGCGCAGCGCCTCCCGATCCGCGTCCTGAAGCGGCCGGTCACCGTCTATGGCCCGCTGCCGGACGCACAGGGCCTGCACGTCCTCGGGCGCCCCCTTGACCAGCGTGACCCGCGCGCCGTCCGCGCCCGTGTGCAGCGTGGACATGAAGCGCCGGCTTGAGGAGCGCTCCACCGTCTCTACCCGGGGCCGGGCGGCCCGCAGCGTAGCGACGTCGACGCCCGCCTCGATCGCGAAGCGCATAAGGGCGAGTTCGGTGCCCGACGCGCCGTCGGCGAGCGGCGCGCCGTCGCGAAGGATGGCGTCGTTGTTGAGCGCGGCGATCTCCGCCAGGCTCCGCAGCGCGCAATCGCCGTCGAGGCCCGGGGTGGGCGGCTCGTGCCGACCCTGCGCCGTGACGGCCGCGAAGACCTGCATCCGGTTCTCGGTGAGCGTCCCCGTCTTGTCGAGGCAGAGCGTCTGCAGCTCCCCGAGGCTTTCGACGACGTCAAGGCTGCGGATCAGGATGCCCTCGCGCTCCATCCGCCGAAGCCCGAGCGCCAGCGTCGTCGTCGCCACGGTCGGCAGCCCCTCGGGCACCGCCGCGACCGCGAGCGACAGCGCCTCGCGCAGCATCACCGCGGCGCCGTAGCCGCGGTAGAACCCGATCCCGAAGAACAGACCGCAGGCCATGAGGCTGTACTTGGCGAGCCGCGCGCCGAGGACCTCGAGATCCTGTTCGATGAGCGCGCGGGGGCGGACCGATCCCTCGCTCAGCAGCTGCACCTGCGCCGCCTCGGTCCGGTCGCCGCTCGCGACGACCAGCGCGCGTCCCGCCCCGGCGGCGACCAGCGTTCCGGCGTGGGCCATGTTGCACCGCTCGGCGAGCGGCGTCGCGGCCGGGAGCGCGTCGACCGGCCGCTTTCCGATCGGAAAGCTCTCGCCGGTGAGCGCGGATTCGTCGATCATCAGATCCTCGGCCGACAGGATCCGCGCGTCGGCCGCGACCTCTGCGCCCGGAGACAGCTCCAGCAGATCGCCCGGCACCACCGCTTCGCGCGGCACGGCGCGGGCGACGCCGTCCCGGATCACCGTCGCGTCCTCGTGCCGCGCCAGCGTGATCCGGCTAATGGTCCGCTCGGCCTGGCCCTCGGTCACGAAGCCGAGCACCCCGTTCAACGCCACGACCGCGAGCGTCGCGGCCGCGTCCGAGAACCCCCCGGTGGCCCCCGAGACCGCCATCGAGCCGAAGAGGAGCTTCACCGGAAGGCTGTTGAACTGCTTTGCGAAGAGCGCGAACTTCGACGCCGGCGCCCGGCGCGACAGGGTGTTCGGGCCAAACCGCGCGAGACGATCGCGCGCCGCGTCCTCGGTGAGGCCTTCCGCCGCGCCGACACCCATGAGGGAGAGCAGCGTGTTCGGTTCCAGCGCGTGCCAATCCGTGACAATACCCGCACCCGGCCTCGCGGCGGGTCGCGGCTTCGCGCCCGCCTGGACCGGCGGCCGCGTTCCGATCTCGATGCGCGCCCGCTCGGAGCGCTGCGGCGCGGGAGGCGGGGTCTCCAATACCCGTCGGGCGCGATCGACGATGTCTTCGGCCGCCGCGCCCGCGTCGAGACGGATCAGGATGGATCCGGTCGTCGGCCGCAGGTCCAGCCGCACTTCGCGGAGCGCCGTCCGCAGAGCTTCGGCCAAAGCGGCGGCGCGCGGCGAGGAGCCGCGCAGCGCCGGCGCGCGCAGCCGCAACCTCCCCGGAACGCGGTCGTGTTCGACGGTTAGAAGTTCGCTGCTCACGGCTGGACGATAGTGGAGCACGAATGCCTCCGTGAAAACCGCAAGCTGGGCATGCGACCCGTCCTGTTCCGCGCTGGTTCCGCGACAATTGACCAGTACACGAGACCGCATTCGCGATCCATGCCGTGCGCCGCGCGCAACGTGTGGATCGAGCCCCGCGGGGCTCGAGACAGGGCTTCCAATCGGGTTCCCTGCCTTCGGACCGTGACTTCATGCGAACGCTCAGATAGGCACCTTGACGCTGGGGTTCCATTTCGACGCCGATCATGGGCCCGGGCGCGCCGATCCAGAGACAGTTCGTCGGCTTTCGCGTGCAGCGCCTGCACATGGACGGCCGGAGTCTCTTCAGCCTTCGCCGCATCCCCAAAAACGAAGGTGCCGCCCTCCATCAGTTGCGTTCGCCATTGTGCGACCTGGTTGGAGTCTGGGCGGTGGTTTTGCCGGTACCGTCTCGGCATGGTCGCTCCTCGCTTTCGCCGCAATCGAACCGATTTCGAGCGGCTCCGGTTGTGTCCCCTGACGTGGTGTACGAGGCCGCGCGCGGAGCCCCCGGCGTAGCGCAGCGCGCGGCCGGTGGCGCCGCTGGGCGGCCATCGTCGACCTTCGGGTAGAGTTTCGGGTTGCGAGACCTTCATGGGCTTGCGCTGCATCATGCCCCAGAGCCAATCGTCGCCGGCCGGCTTGCGCCTTCGCGCCTTGATCGTCGCCATCGCTCCAAGATTGAGGAGCCGGCGGATATACCGCTTGCCCATCTTCGATATCTTCCCGAGCCGCTCCTTGCCGCCGCTCGAATGCGGCTTCGGCGTCAGACCGATCCAGGCCGCCAGGTCGCGCGCCCCGCCTTGAAGTTCGACACATCCGGCACGGCAGCGTCGCGAGCGCGCTCGACGTGATCGGGCCGACGCCGGGCACGGTCTGGAGGCGGCGTGCAACCCCGTCGTTCTCGGACGCCTGCCGGATCTCGACGGTGACGTCCTCGATCTTCATCCGCGTGTCACGGAACTGCTCGGCGAGCAGCTTGATCGAATTGCGGGCGCCTTCGGCAACGCCGCGTCCTCGGCCATCGCCAGCAGGCGCTCGACATTGCGCACGCCCTTCGGCGCGACGATGCTGAACTCGGCCAAATGCGCCCGGATCGCATTCGTCGCCTGGGTCAGCTGGCGGACCAGGAAGTCGCGCGTCCGGTGCAGCATCAGAACCGCCTGCTGCTCCTCGGTCTTCACAGGCACGAAGCGCATGCTCGGCCGCGTCACCGCTTCGCAGATGGCGCCTGCGTCGGCGGCGTCGGTCTTGCCGCGTTTGACGTAGGGCTTCACGTAGGACGGCGGCATCAGCCGCACCTCGTGGCCGAGCTTCGTCAGCTCGCGCGCCTAGAAGTGCGCGCCGGCGCAGGCTTCCATGCCGATCAGGCACGGCGGCAGCCGGCCGAAGAACTCGGGGACCTGACTTCGCCGCAGCTGGCGACGCGGCGCGAAACATGTTCTTGGCCAGATCGACGCCGATGGTGGCAATCTCTCCCATGGATGGCTCCTTTGCTCGGGGACCTTTCGACGTCCCCACCGTGGCACATCGCGACGCCGGGAGCAGGAGCCATCCCCTCCATCAATGGCGCTATGATGGCCCGATCCTTCACGATTTCCTTCACGCGCTTCACCTGGTCGGACTTCAGCCCGCCAAACTCCTTACGCCACCGGTAGTACGTGAACGGCGTCACGCTGATCACGCGGATCGCCTCCGCGACCGGCCGTCCCTGCGGCAACAGCACGTCGACCTGCCTCAGCTTCGCGACGATCTCCTCCGGCTTGTGCTTTCTCTGCGGCATTACTGTCCTCCACAGGCTGAAAGCCTACTTCAGGAACGGACTACTTTTCAGGGGACGGACCACGACACATGTTTGTCCTTTCATGGGCCGTAAGGTCCTGCAGCATCGCAGTTCACGGCTGGAACACATAGGTGCCTGGGGCCGAGGCGGCGGCGGCATATCCTTTGTCCGGCGCACCCATTGCCGGGGTATCTGCCAGGCCGCCGCTGCGTTCCTGCAACCAGTCCACCCATTCCGGCCACCATGACCCCGATCTTGCTGCGTGCTGCGCCAGCCAGTCATCGGGGCCGACATAGAGCGCCCCGGCGGGCCGGTGCGAGATGCGATAGTGCCGCCCCTTGTGGCCGGGCTCACTGAGGATACCGCCGTTGTGGCCGCCCTTGGTCAGGACGAAACTCAGGTCGCAATCGGTGAACAGTTGGGTCTTGTAGACAGAACGCCACGGCGCGACGTGGTCGGTTTCCGTGGCGATCACGAACAGCGGCGCGGAGATGTCCTTCAGCGCGATCACCCGCCCTTCGACCGCGAACCGCCCCGCCGTCAGCCGGTTTTCTAGAAACAGGCTGCGCAGGTATTGCGAATGCATGCAGGCGGGCATCCGCGTCGTGTCGGCATTCCAGACGCCGATATCGGTGGGCAGATCGTCCCTGGCCAGAAAATAGCGCTGCACGTTGCGGGTATAGATCAGATCCTCGGCCCGGATCACGGCAAAGGCGCGAGCCATTTGCGGGCGGTCGAGATAGCCCTGCTCCCACATCAGATCCTCCAGAAAGGCGATCTGGCTTTCGTCGAGAAACAGCAGCAACTCGCCCGCCTCGGCAAAATCCACCTGTGCCGCCATAAGCGTGACCGAGGCCAGCCGGTCGTCGCCATCGCGCGCCATGGTCGCCGCCGCAAGCGCCAGCATGGTGCCGCCAAGGCAGTAGCCGACCGCGTGAACCGGGGTGTCCGGAACGATGGCGTTGATTGCGTCGAGCGCCGCCATCACGCCGCGCTTGCGGTAGTCCTCCAGCGACAGGTCGCGCTGGTCTGCGGTCGGGTTGCACCATGAGATCATGAAGACGGTGAACCCCTGGCCGACGAGGTAGCGGACCACCGAGTTCTGCGGCGACAGATCGAGGATGTAGTATTTCATGATCCAGGCCGGGATGATCAGGATCGGCCGGGCCTGCACCTGGTCGGTCTGCGGTGCATACTGGATCAGTTCGAACAAATCGTTGCGAAACACCACCGCGCCGGGGGTGCAGGCCAGATCCTTGCCGATCTGATAGCCCTCGGGCGCGGGATCATGTTGGCCGGACAGCGTCTTCAGAACGTCATGCGAGAAATGCACGGCCCCCTCGGTCAGGTTGCGACCGCCGGTCTTCAGCGTTTCGGCAATGATCTCGGGATTGAGCATGGGAAAGTTCGATGGTGAGATGACGTCAAGCGTCTGCCGGGCCAGAAAACGGGTGCGCTCGGCGTCTTCGCGGCGCAGGCCGGGCAAGGCGTCGGTCGCGTGGTCCCACCAGTCCTGCACGGCCAGAAAACCCTGCTGCCACATCTGATACGGCAGCTTTTGCCAGTCGGGATGGTCGAAACGATGGTCTTGGGCTGTCGGCGCAAAAGGCGGCACCGTGCCCCGGTCGGTCACCAGCGCCAGCAGTTTCAGGGCGTTCTGCTGCGCGTGCTCGGCAAGTTCCAGCTGCCGACCGGGCGCGCGCGCCAGATGCTGGGCCCAGTCGGTCCAGGCCTCGACGAAGGCATGGGTGGAAACCCCGCCGCTCAGCCGCGCCATGGCGCCTCGGGCCGCACGGTCGAAATTCCGATGTGGATGTTCCTGCGGCTGTTCGGGCCCGGGCACTATCGCCGGAAGCCGGGCAACAACCGGCAGGTCCGCAAGACGCTTCGGCTTTCTCAAAGTTCGGGTCATTCGGGCCTCGCTTTCAAAGGGCCTGCCGCTGGTTCCAGCTGTTCGCAAAGAGCGTCTTCAGGGCGCCGGGGCCGGGACAAGATGGCTTGCCGCCGAGAAATGGGGACGGAAGTGCCCGGGCGCAAACAGTCTGGCTCTGACACGGGTCGTCCCATTAACCCCAGCCGATTCTGCTTATCGATCTCGATGATCGCGAAGAAGGCGGCGCCAATGGCGACGATCAGGATGCCGTCCGTCAGCGGCACTGGTCATGTGCCCAGAACGGCCTGCAGGGGCGGCAGATTGCCTGACCAGCATGAGCCAGAGCCCGCCGATACTCCCTCACTCAGATGTCCCAAAAAAACCTGACGACGGACACCCCAGAATCGCGCCCCAACAGCGTGACTGCCTGCGGCCAGCCGAAACGGCGCCTGCGGCCCGGTCTTCTCAGCCGATGACCAGGACGGCAGCGCCTGACACTCTGCCACTGCGTAGCGCCTGTAACGCCGCGTTCGCGGCCTCGAGTGGAAACGTTTGGATCTCTGCCCGCAGGCCTGCGTGCTTAGCGAGCGCGAGGAACTCCTCGGCGTCGCGCCTGGTCAGGTTGGCGACGGAGCGCACGACTCGCTCCCCCCAGAGCGCCGCGTAGGGGAAGCCGGGGATGTCGCTCATGTGGATGCCGCCGCAGACGACGCTCCCGCCCTTGCGCACCGCGCGGAGCGCGACCGGCACCAGCGCCCCGACTGGGGCGAAGATGATTGCGGCGTCGAGCTCCTCCGGCGCGGTTTCGTCCGATCCGCCGGCCCAGGCGGCGCCGAGCCGGCGGGCGAGCCCCTGCGCCGCCGCGTCCCCGGGGCGAGTGAAGGCGAAGACCCGTCGGCCCTGCCACGCGGCGACCTGGGCGAGGATGTGCGCCGCGGCGCCGAATCCGTAGAGGCCGAGCCGCTCGGCCTCGCCCGTCAGCCGCAGCGAACGGTAGCCGATCAGCCCGGCGCAAAGCAGCGGCGCCAGTTCGGCGTCGCTGCCGCCCTCGGGCAGCGGGAAGACGTAAGGCGCCTCGGCGACGAGGGCCTCGGCATAGCCGCCGTCGAGCGTGTAGCCGGTGAATCCCGGGAAGTCGCAGAGGTTCTCCGCCCCCATCCGGCAATAGGCGCAGCGGCCGCAGGTGTGCCCAAGCCACGGCACGCCGACCCGCGTTCCGGGAGCGAGGCCCACTACGCCCGGCCCAACCTGGCGAATGCGGCCGACCACCTCGTGCCCCATGACGAGCGGCAGCTTCGGCTCGCGCAGTTCGCCGTCGGCGATGTGCAGGTCGGTACGGCAGACGCCACAGGCGCTGACGTCGATCAGCACCTGGCCGGGACCGGGATGCGGCTCGGCAAGCTCGGCCCGCCGCAGCGGCTGACCCGCCCGATCGAGGACCATCGCCCGCAATCAGCTTCTCCCTTCCAGGGCCTGCCGGGCCCCGTTAAGCACCCCGTCCGGAGCCCCGCTGGCGTCCACGCGCGTCCACCCAGCCGGAGCGGAGGCGCGTTCGGCCTGCCGTCGCACGACCTCCGCGGTTGCGTCCGAGGCGTCCGCCTTGCGCTCTCCCACCCGTCGCGCCGCCGCCGCCGTCGGAACCTCGAGCCAGATCCCGTCGAATCGTACCCCTGCCGCCTGCGCCAGCGATCTGACGCAGGCGCGGGCCTCCGGCGCGAGGAAGGTGGCGTCGAGCACGACGGCTGCGCCGGCCCGCAGCGCTGACCGCGCATCGTAGGCCATCCGCGCCAGGACGCGCTGGTCCCGCACCGGTGTATAGCTCTCCGGCGCGAGCGCGCGTTCCGGCGCCACCCCGGCCAGGCGCTTGCGGATCACGTCGGAGCGAATGACGACCGCGCCGGTCAAAGGTGCGGCTTCCGGGGCGAGCGCCCGCGCCAGCGTCGTCTTGCCGCTGCCGGAACTGCCGCCGATCGCGATCAGCCTGGGACGCGCCCGCGGCTCCAGCGCCTCCTCTGCGAAGGCGCACGCCCGGGCGGCATGGGCGGATTCGTGGCGCGCTCCGGCGGTCATCGCCTGCACCGCGCCGCGCATGGAGAGAAAGAGCGGAATCAACGACAGGCCGGCATAGTCCCGAGTCGCCCCTAGGTAGCGGCTGAGAAGGGCATTCGCCAGTTGTCGCTGTTCACGCAGCAGCAGGCCCGACAGCGTCAGGGCGAGGTCGTACAGCACGTCGATCGAGGCGATCGCCTCATTGAACTCGATGGCGTCGAAGGGCGTCGGACGCTCCCCGATCAGTACAATGTTGCCGAGGTGGAGGTCGCCATGGCACCGGCGGACCCGGCCGAAACTCTGCCGGCGGTCGATCAATCGGACCCACCGCTCGCACTCCGCGAGCGCCAGCCTCGACCAATCCGCGGACCGCCCGCCGCCTTCAGCCTGCGCAAGGGCCCCCGCGATCTGCTCGATCCGCGCGCGCACGTCCTGCGCATCGCCGTACTCCCTCACGACCTGCGCGCCGGTGTGCAGCGAAGCCACTTGGTCGGCCAGCCGCTCGATGATCGTGATCGTCAGCCGACCGCTTTCCTCCAGCCGATCGAGCTCCAGTTCCCGGTCGAACCTGCGCATCTTGACCAGCCACTCCACGGGATCGCCCTCGCCGCCGAGCCGGAGGACCCCCTCGTCCTGCGTGACCGGCACGACGCCCACGTAGATGTCCGCCGCGTTCGCGTTGACCTCGATCTCGCGCAAGCAGATCCTCTCCCGGTTCTTCAAGGTCGAGAAGTCCAGATAGTTGGTCCGGATTGCGCGCTTCAGCTTCCATGCCCACGGACCGGCGAGAAAGATGCGTGAGATGTGCGTCACGACCTGCGTGACGGGCTCGCCGCCGTGGGTTGCGGGATCGCTGAGGAGGTCTACGACGGGCGCCTGGAGCTTCTCGGCGCCAGCCGCGTCGGGTTTCGTGGTGCGTGACATTCGCATGGATTAAGCCTCCACTTCCCGCGGGGCGCCCACGGTGTGGCCGTCTGCAGCGGGCGCGCCCGGCCTAGGCGGGCTGTACCCCCTTCAATGCGTATCCCTGGCGCGATGCAAGAGCTCTAGGCCCGCAGCGCGATCACGACAGACGAACTCCGCGGCGTCTGCGCGAAGGGGAGCTATGGCCGAAACTGGGTGATGGGGCCTGAGAAGGCGGCGTATCGTGGCGGGTGTTCGAAGCCTGCCAGAACCTCCCGAAGGAGCGATACGCCATGAACGACGATACCACGATCCTCCCGTTTCACCAGGCGGGTTCGATCACGGACCCATTGACGGAGATTGCCCGCGAGGGGGCCCGCCGCAGAGCTATGTGACGAGCCACGCGAGTGCGGCCAACCGCATTCGGGGCGGTTCGGTGAATTTAAACTGATGGCGGCGCCGGTGCTGCGGGAGATCGTGCGGCAGCATGCGGAGATGGCGGCGTTTCTTTGGACTGTCTACGATCGTGCGTTGCTGGATCCGGAAGAAAATCCGGATTTGGACGATGAGCGCATTGCCCGAGTTGCTGGGCCCGCCAGGGGCTCAATTATAACGCATGAATTAACCATGGAGCCTATGGTTGTGGTGGCATTCACATTCACCGTAACCAAAATACTTCCTTCATCAAAAGGATTCAATAATGCAGATTGC
>JANOEW010000654.1:0-2798 GCA_031413475.1 Amaricoccus sp. | reverse complement strand
GAGCTGCGGCCGCAGGTGATCGCGGTGCCGCGCGACCCGTCATCGGCGGCGTTTCCGGTGGCGGCGGCGCTGCTGGCCGAAGGCTCCGAGGTGCGGGTCCCGGGGATCGGGCTGAATCCGACGCGGGCGGGGTTTTACGAGACGCTTGTCGAGATGGGCGCGGACATCGCCTTCGAGAACCGACGCGAGGAGGGTGGAGAGCCGGTGGCGGACCTGGTGGTTCGGTTCGGGCCGCTGAAGGGGGTCGAGGTTCCGCCGGAGCGGGCGGCGTCGATGATCGACGAATACCCGATCCTGTCGGCGCTGGCGGCAACGGCGGAGGGCGCGACGGTGATGCGCGGCGTCAAGGAGTTGCGCCTCAAGGAGAGCGACCGCATCGACGCGATGGCGCGCGGGCTGGAGGCCTGCGGCGTGCTCGTGGAGGAAGGGCCCGACTGGATGATCGTGCACGGCCGCGGCCCCGGCGGCGTCGCGGGGGGCGTGACGGTGGCGAGCCGGCTGGATCACCGGATCGCCATGGCGTTCCTCTGCCTCGGGCTGGCGGCGAAGGCGCCGATCACGGTCGACGACGCGGGCCCGATCGCGACGAGCTTTCCCGGTTTCGTGGCGCTAGTGCGGGGCCTCGGCGCGGATCTGTCGGAATGAGCGGCACGGGCGGCTGCCTGTGCGGGGCGGTTCGCTACGTCGTGGCGGGACCGCTGCGCGACGTGGTCGCCTGTCACTGCGGGCAGTGTCGCCGGACCTCGGGGCATCACGTGGCGGCGACGTCGGCGTTGCGGGAGCAGGTTTCGATCAACGGCGAGGTGCGCTGGTACGCCTCGAGTCCGGGGGCGCGGCGCGGCTTCTGCCCGATCTGCGGTTCCAACCTGTTCTGGGAGGCGGCGGACGGCGGGCGTCTGGCGATCTCCGCGGGCACGCTCGACGCGCCGACGGGCCTGCGGCTGCGCGGGCACATCTTCGTCGCGGACAAGGGCGATTATTACGACATCGCGGATTGGCTGCCGCAGGCGCCCGGCGGCGAGGCGGATCTCACCGCGTGATCTTCACCGTCGCCATCGACGGGCCGGCGGCGGCGGGCAAGGGCACGATCGGCCGGGCGGTGGCGCGGGAGTTCGGCTTCGCGCATCTCGACACCGGGCTGCTGTATCGGGCGGTCGGCGTGCAGGCGCTCGAGGACGGGCGCGGGGTGATCGACGCCTACTGGGCGGCGGAGCTGGCGCGGCGACTGACCCCGGCGGCGCTCGCGCGTGCGGATCTGCGCAGCGCGCGGGCCGGACAGGCGGCGTCGAAGGTCGCGGTGATGCCGGCGGTGCGCGAGGCCCTGCTCGCCTTCCAGCGCGACTTCGCGCGGCGCGACGGCGGGGCAGTGCTCGACGGGCGCGACATCGGCACGGTGATCGCCCCGGAGGCCGAGGCGAAGTTCTTCGTCGTCGCGGACGACGACGTGCGGGCGGCGCGGCGGGCGGCCGAGCTCGGCGCCGCCGACGTGGCCTCGGTGCTGGCGGAGCTGCGCTCCCGCGACGCCCGCGACGCCGGCCGCGATCTCGCCCCCATGGCCGCGGCGAAGGATGCGCACTTGCTGGACACGACCGAGTTGTCTATAGACGCGGCCGTCGCCGAGGCGATCGCCTACGTGAAAAGCCGATTCGAACCGGACGGGGAGTGATCCGCGCCGGCGTTTCGTTTTGCGGGGCCGTCTCGGGCGTCGTCAAAGACCGGCGGAGCCAACCGCCCGGCCCGATAGAAACAGATTAGGAGAACTGGATGCCAGCTGCAGCGCGCATGGAAGACTTCGAGGCCCTGCTCAACGAGAGTTTTGAGCTGGAGACCCCCGACGAGGGTTCGGTCGTCAAGGGCACGGTCCTCGCCATCGAGGCGGGACAGGCCATCATCGACATCGGCTACAAGATGGAAGGCCGCGTCGATCTCAAGGAATTCGCCGCCCCCGGCAAGCAGCCCGAAATCGCCGTGGGCGACATCGTCGAGGTCTATCTCGACCGGGTCGAGAACGCCAAGGGCGAGGCGGTGCTCAGCCGCGAGAAGGCCCGGCGCGAAGAGGCCTGGGACCGGCTGGAGAAGGCCTACGAGAAGGAAGAGCGGGTCGAGGGCATGATTTTCGGGCGCGTGAAGGGCGGGTTCACCGTCGATCTCGGCGGAGCGGTGGCGTTCCTGCCCGGATCGCAGGTCGACGTGCGGCCGGTGCGCGACGCGGGACCGCTGATGCACATGGCGCAGCCGTTCCAGATCCTGAAGATGGACCGCCGGCGGGGCAACATCGTGGTGTCGCGCCGCGCCGTTCTGGAGGAATCCCGTGCCGAGCAGCGCGCCGAGATCGTGGCGCGACTCGCCGAGGGTGAGGTGATCGACGGCGTGGTCAAGAACATCACCGAATACGGCGCCTTCGTCGACCTCGGCGGAGTCGACGGGTTGCTGCACGTCACGGACATGGCGTGGCGGCGGGTGAACCATCCGAGCGAGATCCTCGGGATCGGCGAGACGGTGAAGGTCCAGGTCATCAAGATCAACAAGGACACCCAGCGCATCAGCCTCGGCATGAAGCAGCTGCTGGCGGACCCGTGGGACACCGTCGAGGACAAGTTCCCGATCGGCTCGAAGCCCATTAAGGATAACTGAATATTTATTTCAAAAAGAAACATCTGAACCATGATCCTAAACTTTAATTTTATATTGAACCAAACAATTCCAAACAATTCAGAATCCGAACACAAACAACTTTTATCTTCTATATATCTTTAAAATATAAAATGTACGATACAATGTCTATGTCTTAATTTTTG
>JANOEW010000653.1:0-7704 GCA_031413475.1 Amaricoccus sp. | reverse complement strand
CGCGCGGCGCTGATCGTCGCGGGCGAGGCGGTCCTCGGCGAAACGGGGGTCGAGGGCTTTTCGCTGCGCGGCGTGGCGAAGCGGGTCGGCGTCAGCCACTCCGCCCCGGCGCACCACTTCGGCGACGCCCAGGGCCTGTTGAGCGCGCTGGCGGCGGAAGGATTCCGCCGCTTCCTCGCCTCGATGCAGGCGCGTCAGTCCGGGGCGGCCGACGACGCGCTGGAGCAAATCCTCGCGTCCGGGCTCGGCTACGTCGACTTCGCGCAAAGCGCGCCGGCGCTGTTCCGGCTCATGTTCGGCTCGGACCGGCTCAAGAACGAAACGCCGGAGCTGGCCGCAGCGGGCGAGGCCGCCTTCGGCCATCTGGCGAGCGACGTCGCGCGCCTGCGCGGGGTCTCGCCGTTCGACGACGCGGCGGGGATGACCGACGTGATGGCGACCTGGAGCATGGTGCACGGCTTCGCCGAGCTGTTCATTTCGGGGCGCATGAAGCCGGTGCAGCGATTGCCGGAAGCCGCGCAGGAGGCGCTGCTCAAGACCCTGCTGCGGCGCTCGTTGCCGTAAGGCGCGGACCCATTCGCGCAGCCGCAAACAAGGCTGGCGCCTGCGGGTGGTGACGGCCTAGGGTGCCCGCAAACGGCGAAAGAGCGGATAATATGCGGGCGACGAGACGGGCGGTTGCGCTGGGATTTGCGGCGGCGGTGCTTTCGGCCTGCGGCGCGGGGCTACCCGGAACGGCGACGGTCGGCGGATCGACGGCGCGGTCGCCCGAACCGGTGATGCGGCCCGTTCCGAATCCGGGCTTCGACGCCTGGGTCGCGTCCTTCCGGCCGCGCGCCCAGACGCAGGGCGTCTCGCCCGTGACGTTCGATGTCGCCTTTGCGGGCGCGGGCTTTCTGCCGGACGTGATCGAGCGCGACCGCAACCAGACCGAGTTCACCCGCACGCTGGAGGACTATCTCGCCATCGCCGCCTCGGACGAGCGGGTGGCGAAGGGTCAGGCGGCGCTGCGGCGCTACGCTCCGGTGCTGGCCGAGATCGAGGCGCGTTTCGGGGTCGAGCCGCAGGTGGTGGTCGCGGTCTGGGGGCTGGAGAGCAGCTACGGCGAGCGGCGCGGCAGCGTGCCGGTGATCTCGGCGCTCGCCACGCTCGCCTACGACGGGCGGCGGGGGGCGTTCTTCGAGCAGCAGTTGATCGCGGCGCTGAAGATTCTGCAGAACGGCGACGTGTCGCCTTCGGCGATGACCGGCAGCTGGGCTGGCGCGATGGGGCACACCCAGTTCATCCCGACCTCGTATCTCGCCTACGCCGTCGATTTCCGCGGCGACGGGCGGCGCGACATCTGGTCGGACGATCCGACCGACGCGCTGGCCTCGGCGGCGGCGTATCTCGCGCGCTCAGGCTGGCGGCGGGGCCAGCCCTGGGGCGTCGAGGTGCGGCTGCCGCAGGGGTTCGCCGGGCCGACGGGGCGGGGCGCGACCCGGAGCCCCTCGGCCTGGGCCGCGGCGGGCGTGCGCGACATGGAAGGCCGGCCGGTCGCGGACTTCGGACCGGCCTCGATCATCGCCCCCGAGGGCCTCGGCGCGCCGGCCTTCATGATCTTTCACAACTTCACGGTGATCACCCGCTACAACAACTCGGAGAACTACGTGATCGGGATCGGCCACCTGTCCGACCGGCTGATCGGCGGGCCGCCGATCCGGGGCACGTTTCCGCCGGACGCGCAAGGCTTGACGATCGCCGACCGGCAGGAGCTGCAGCGGCGGCTGACCGCCGCGGGGTTCGACACCCAGGGGACCGATGGCGTGATCGGCCCGAACACCCGGACCGCGATCAGCGGATATCAGGCTAGCGCGGGCCTGCCGGTGACCGGCGATCCGTCGCGCGACCTGCTCGCGCGGCTGCGGTAGGCGGCTGTGGGCGAAGCGACCCGCGCTGGTCAGCCGCGGCGGCGGCGGCGCTCGCGCCCGGCCGCCGGATCGGCTCCGCCGAGGCCGTCCGAGGCCGATGAGAAGCCACCGAGGCGCGCCTGGATCGCCTCGAGGTCGGGCGCGGGTCCGCGCGGCTTGGTCTCGAGCGCGGCGCGCATCGCGACGAGATGCGCCGGCGTGGTGCCGCAGCAGCCGCCGATGATCGTGGCGCCGCAGTCGCGGGCGAGCACGGCGTAGTCGGACATCAGCTCGGGCGTGCCGTCGTAGTGGATGTGGCCGTCGGAGAATTTCGGGATGCCGGCGTTGCCCTTGGCGATGACCGGCAGCCGCGGCGCGGCGACGCCGAAGCCGAGCACGGTGCGCAGCAGGTCCGAGGCGCCCACCCCGCAGTTGGCGCCGAACGCGAGCGGCGGGTGCGCCAGTCCCTCGACCAGCGCCACCATTGCGCTGGAGGTCAGGCCCATCATCGTGCGCCCCGCCGTGTCGAAGCTCATGGTGCCGCACCAGGGCGCGCCGGCGCGGCCGATGCCGAGCGCGGCGGCCTCGAACTCCTCGGGGGCCGAGATCGTCTCGATCCAGAGCACGTCGGCGCCGCCGGCGATCAGGCCGCGGGCCTGCTCCTCGAACATCTGCGCGGCGGTCTCGATGGTGAGGGGCCCCAGCGGGGCCATGATCTCGCCGGTGGGGCCCATGGAGCCCGCGACCACCACGGGGCGGCCGGAGGCGTCGGCGACCTCGCGGGCGATCTCGGCGGCGATGCGGTTGAGCTGATACGCGCGGCCGTCGGCGTCGTGGAGCTTGAGCCGGCTGGCGTTGCCGCCGAAGCTGTTGGTCAGGAACAGATCGGAGCCCGCGTCCACCGCGCCGGCGTAGAGCGCGCGGATCTTCGCGGGTTCGGTCTCGTTCCACAGCTCGGGGGCCTCGCCGGCCTCGAGGCCCATGTTGAAGAGGTTGGTGCCGGTCGCGCCGTCGGCGAGCAACCAGTCGCGACCGGCGAGCAGCGTTTCGAGCGAGGTGGACATGGCGGCGCGCTCCCTGGTCAGGCTTCGTGGAGCGCCGTCTCGGCCATGGCGCGGATGCGGCCGACCATGGCGCGCAGACCGTTCGAGCGCTGCGAAGACAGGTGCTGGTCGAGCCCGAGCCGCCCCAGCTCCGCCGCAGCATCGACGCCGAGAACGCTGCGGGGGTCAAGACCCGAATAGAGCGCGTGCAGGGTAGCGATCAGGCCGCGCACGATCATGGCGTCGGACTCGCCCTCGAAGTCGAACCGAGCGGCGGCGCCCTCGCCGGTGAGCCGCGGCGCGAGCCAGACCTGGCTGGCGCAACCCGAGACCTTGGTCGCGGCGGTACGCAGCGCGGGATCGAGCGGGGGCATCGCCTTGCCGAGCTCGATCACGTAGCGGTAACGATCCTCCCAGTCGTCGAGGAAGGCGAAGTCGTCGGAGATCGCTTCGAAGCGGGGCGTGGCCACGGCGGCGGTCCTTTCGCGGGCTTGGTCGGCAGATATGCGCTTCGCGGGTCCGGGTCCAGAGCGCGCGGCGGTTTCGCCCTTTCAATGGCCCCGAACTGCGGCTATCGGAAAGGTCATGCATCGTCGCGCCTTCTGGATCATGAACGTGGTCGCGACGCTGGCGGGCGTGGGGCTGCTGGCGGGCTGCACGTTCGCGTTGTGGGATCGGCCGCCGGCCGAGCTGACGGCCGACTCGGCCGAGGTCGTGCGCGAGGAGCAGGGCAATCTGATCACCGGCCTCTTTACCCGCCAGCCGCGCGATCTGCCCGACGCCGTGCCGGTGCCGATGCGCGCCGCGGCGCTGGAGCGGGGCTATGGCGGGGTAATCCTGCGGGTCACCGGCGTCGCGCCGACGCAAGGGTTCTTCGACGCGACGCTGCTGGTGGCGAACGAGGGCGCGCCGGACGCGGCCGGCGTGATGACGGTTCGGCTGGTTGCCGTGCCGCCGGACCGGCCGGAGGCGGTAGGGCCGGAGCGCACGCGGCTGCTGCTGGCGGGCGGGTTCGTCCAGGATCTGGAACTGCGCGGCATCCGCGCGATCCGCGTGGTCTCGGCGCAGGACACCGTCACGCTGCCCGTGCCCGCGCGCCCGGCGGCCCCGCCGCCGCCGCCGATCGACGACACCGTGATCGAGGTCGAGTCGTTTTAGTCGAGCCTGAGGCTCAGGCTGAGCGAGCCTGACCCTCAGGCGCTCGCGGCGATCTCGCGGGCGATCTCGACGATCCGCACCCGTGCGCCGTCCGCGGAGAGCGCGATCTCGCCGCGTTTCAACCGCAGCGCGTCACGGCCGAACAGATCGTAGCGCCAGCCGCGCAGCGCCGGCACGTCGGCCGCGTCGTCGGCGGCGATGGCGTCGAGCTCGGCGCCCGACGCGACGAGGCGCTGCGCGACGTCGGCGGCGTCGGCCTGCGCCTTCAGCAGCACCCGCAGCAGATCGGCGAGCGCCTCGGCCCCGGGCCTGCGCTGCGGCGGCTCGACGCCGCGCGGCTGGGCCTCGGCGGGCAAGGCTTCGGCGGCGGCCACGGCGGCGAGGATGCCGTCGGCGACGTCGCCGCGCCGCGCCTCGCGCAGCAGCAGGCGCGACTTCGCCAGGTCCTCGGCGGTGCGCGGACGGTTGGCGGCCAGCTCGAGCAGGGCGTCGTCCTTGAGGATGCGCGCGCGCGGCACGTTTCGGGTCTGGGCCGCTTCCTCGCGGAACCGCGCCAACTCCTGCAGCGCGGCGAGGAACTTCGGCGCGGTCGACCGGGTCTTGAGCCGGGTCCATGCGGTTTCGGGGTCGGCGCGGTAGGTTTCGGGGTCGAGGAGCACGGCGACCTCCTCCTCGACCCAGGGACCGCGGCCGGTTTCGTCGAGGCGCTTCGACAGCACCTCATAGATGCGGCGCAGATGCGTCACGTCGGCCAGCGCGTAGTCCATCTGCGCCGGACTGAGCGGCCGTCGGGCCCAGTCGGTGAAGCGCGAGGACTTATCGATCGCCGCCCGCGCGATCTGCCGGGCGAGCGTCTCGTAGCCGACCTGATCGCCGTAGCCGCAGACCATGGCGGCGACCTGGGTGTCGAAGAACGGCCGCGGGATCACGCCGGCCGTTGTCGCGAAGATCTCGAGATCCTGGCGCGCGGCATGGAACACCTTGACCGTGCCGGGAGCCCGGAACAACGCATATAGCGGCTCGAGCGACAAGCCCTCGGCCAGCGTATCGACCAGCACCGCGCCCTCCGCGCCCTTGCCCGGACGGGCGAGCTGAACGAGGCACAGCTGCGCGTAGTAGGTGCGCTCGCGCATGAACTCGGTGTCGACCGCGACATAGGGGGCTTCGGCGCAATCCGCGACAAATCGGGCGAGCGTATCGGTGTCGGTGATCAAGGTCACCGGCGCGCTCCGGGACCGTGCGCCGATAACGACGCTTTATCAAACGATTGCAAGGCTACTCCTCAACCAAGTCACCTTGTGTGGCACATTCGCGGGACGGAGGCAAGACGGATGAGGTTCGCGCGAGGCGCGAGGACAACAAACGCATGGTGCGCTGCGGCGTTTTGTGAAACCCTCGCGCCGGGCGGGGACTTGGAAGGACGCGGCGCACGCATGTCGATCAAGGCCAGCATCCACCACCTCACGCATTACCGCTACGACCGCCCCGTCACCCTGGGACCGCAGGTCATCCGGCTGCGGCCCGCGCCGCACTCGCGCACCCGCGTGATCTCGCACAGCCTTCGCGTCAGCCCGGCCGAGCATTTCGTCAACCACCAGCAGGACCCCTACGGCAACTGGCTGGCGCGCTTCGTGTTTCCCGAACCGGTGCGCGAACTGAAGATCGAGGTGGACCTGGTCGCCGACATGACGGTCTACAACCCGTTCGACTTCTTCGTCGAGGACAGCGCCGAGCACTGGCCGTTCGACTATCCCGAGGACATCCGCCCCGACCTCGCGATCTACGCGACGCCCGAGCCGGTCGGCCCGCGCCTGGCCGCGTTCCTTGCCGGCGTCGACCGCTCGACGCAGCGCACGGTGGACTTCGTCGTCGGCCTCAACGCCCGCCTCGCCGCCGAGATCGGCTACGTCATCCGCATGGAGCCTGGCGTCTACACGCCCGAGGAGACATTCGAGGCCGCCAAGGGCAGCTGCCGCGACAGCAGCTGGCTCCTGGTGCAGATCCTGCGCAACCTCGGTTTCGCGGCGCGCTTCGTGTCGGGCTACCTGATCCAGCTTCGGCCCGACCTGGTGTCGCTCGACGGCCCGCCCGGCACCGATCACGACTTCACCGACCTGCACGCCTGGGCGGAGGTCTACCTGCCGGGGGCCGGCTGGATCGGCTTTGATCCCACCTCGGGGCTGCTGACCGGCGAGAGCCACATCCCGCTGGCGGCGACCCCGCACTACCGCAACGCCGCGCCGATCTCCGGCGTCGCCAGCTTCGCCGAGGTCGACTTCGCCTTCGACATGACGGTGACGCGCACGGCCGAGCACCCGCGCATCACCATGCCGTTCTCCGAGGAGGCCTGGGCCGACCTCGACGCGCTCGGCCGCAAGGTCGACGCCGACCTGACGGCGGGGGACGTGCGGCTGACCATGGGCGGCGAGCCGACCTTCGTCTCGATCGACGACTTCGAGGCGCCCGAGTGGAACACCGAGGCGGTCGGCCCGACCAAGCGCGGCCTCGCCGACGAACTCATCCGCCGGCTGCGCGACCGCTTCGCGCCGGGCGGGTTCCTGCACTACGGCCAGGGCAAGTGGTATCCCGGCGAGACGCTGCCGCGCTGGACGTTCTCGCTCTACTGGCGGCGCGACGGCGCGCCGATCTGGGGCGCGGCGGCGCTGATCGCGGAGGAGGGCGCGGACACCGGCGCCGGGCCGGCCGAGGCCGAGCGGCTGCTCGCGCGGATCGCCGGAACGCTGGGGCTGGAGGGCGACCTGGTGGTGCCCGCCTTCGAGGATCCTGCCGAGTGGATCGTCAAGGAAGGCAACCTGCCCGAGAACGTGACGCCGGCGAACTCGAAGCTGAAGGACCCCGAGGAGCGGCACCGCATCGCGCGGGTGTTCGGCCGCGGCCTGACCGAGCCTTCGGGCTACGTGCTGCCGATCCAGCGCTGGCAGTCCAAGGCCGGCGGGCCGCGCTGGCGATCCGAGCGATGGGCGCTGCGGCGGGGGCATCTGTTCCTGGTGCCCGGCGACAGCCCGGTCGGCGCCCTGCTGCTCGACCCGCTCCTGGACCAGCGTGTCGCCGCCGTCGACATGGCTGACGGGCTGGGCGCGCGGCTGGGCGGACGGCCCGGGCTCGGGCAGCGGCCCGCGCGGCTCGGTTGGATCGACGCTGTGGATGAAGGGATACTGCGACGGCGGCACGTAGGGCAGGGCCCCCAGCGGCAGGCGATAGCCCACCGGGCTGTCGCCGGGCACGAGGAACATGTAGCCGCGCCGCAGCCGCCACTTCTCGGTCCGCCAGCGGCGTCCCTCCACTGCCCGCGACTGCCAGCTCTGCACCGGCAGG
The DNA here is from genome assembly GCA_031413475.1 of Amaricoccus sp. GTDB lineage: Bacteria > Pseudomonadota > Alphaproteobacteria > Rhodobacterales > Rhodobacteraceae > Amaricoccus. Next base: position 278 of record JANOEW010000653.1, on the reverse strand, counting down.
ATGAAGCCCGAGGGTTCCGTCAACCCGCGCGCAAAGACCGTGGCCATGCGGTGCCGCGCCTCGGGGTCCTTCAGTTCGGAATTGGCGGGGGTGACATTGGCGGGCAGGTTCGCCTCTTTCACCAGCCAGGTCGCGGGGTCTTCATAGGCGGGCAGGATGCACTCTTCCTCCAGCCCCAGATCGGCGGCGATCTCGCGCAGCAGTTCCTGTGCATCCAAGGGAGTGACCCCGGTCTGGGAGCCTTCCTCGGCGATCAGCGCAGGGTTGGACCAGACCGG
>JANOEW010000652.1:0-11105 GCA_031413475.1 Amaricoccus sp. | reverse complement strand
CCGGGCGCGGGGTCGGCCGCGCTTCAGCACCAGGTTCTTGCCGACCCAGGCCTCGGCGACGATCAGCTCGTCCACGTCGAGGCCGTGGTTGTTCTCGGCGTTGGCGATCGCGGACTGCAGCGTCTTCTTCACGTCGTCGCTGACCCGCTTCTTGGAGAAGGTGAGGTCGGCGAGCGCCTTGTCCACCGGCTTGTTGCGGATGAGTGCTGCGACGAGGTTCAGCTTCTGCGGGCTGGTCTTCAGCATCTTGCTGACCGCCATTGCCTCGTTCTCCGCCACGCGGCGGGGGTTCTTGTCCTTGCCCATGGCTTACTTCCGCTTCGCTTTCTTGTCCGCCGCATGCCCGTAGAAGGTGCGGGTGGGGGAGTATTCCCCGAACTTCTGCCCGATCATGTCCTCTGACACGTTGACCGGGATGTGCTTCTTGCCGTTGTAGACGCCGAAGGTGAGGCCGACGAACTGCGGCAAGATCGTCGAGCGGCGCGACCAGATCTTGATGACCTCGTTGCGGCCCGACTCGCGCGACTTCTCCGCCTTCTTCAGGACGTAGCTGTCGACGAAGGGGCCCTTCCAGACTGAACGTGACATGATCGGGCTCCTTACTTCTTGTTCTTCTTCTGGTGGCGCGAGCGCAGGATATACTTGCCCGTCGCCTTGTTCTTGCGGGTTCGCGCGCCTTTGGTCGGCTTGCCCCAGGGCGAGACCGGATGCCGGCCGCCGGAGGTGCGGCCCTCGCCGCCGCCGTGCGGGTGGTCGACCGGGTTCATCACCACGCCGCGCACCTTCGGGCGGAAACCCAGCAGCCGCATCCGGCCGGCCTTGCCGAAGTTCTGGTTCGAGTTGTCGGGGTTCGACACCGCGCCAACCGTCGCCATGCATTCCTGGCGCACCAGCCGCAGCTCGCCCGAGGAGAGCCGGATCTGGGCGTAACCGCCGTCGCGGCCGACGAACTGGGCGTAGGTGCCGGCGGCGCGGGCGATCTGGCCGCCCTTGCCCGCCTTCATCTCGACGTTGTGGACGATCGTGCCGATCGGCATCGCGGTGAACGGCATCGCGTTGCCCGGCTTGATGTCGGCCTTGGCCGAGGCCACCACCGTGTCGCCCGCGGCTAGCCGCTGCGGCGCGAGGATGTAGGCCTGCTCGCCGTCGTTGTAGCCGATCAGCGCGATGAACGCGGTGCGGTTCGGGTCGTATTCGATCCGGATCACCCGCGCCGGCACGTCGAACTTGGCGCGCCGAAAATCCACCACGCGGTAGAGCCGCTTCACCCCGCCGCCGCGCCGGCGCATGGTGATCCGTCCGGTGTTGTTGCGGCCGCCCTGCCCGATCAGCCCCTCGGTGAGGGACTTGACCGGACGGCCCTTCCACAGCTCGGAACGGTCGATCAGAACCAGCCCGCGCTGGCCCGGCGTCGTCGGCTTGTACGATTTTAACGCCATGTCTTGCTGTCTTCCGTTGTCTTGAGTCGTCGCCCCGGAGGGGCCCTGCTTGAACTACAGGCCCGTGGTCACGTCGATGGCGTTGCCTTCGACGAGGGTCACGTAGGCCTTCTTCACGTCCTTGCGGCGGCCGGGGCGGCCCTTGAACTTCTTCACCTTGCCCTTGGTGATGGTGGTGTTGACCGCCTTCACCTTGACGTTGAAGAGTTTCTCCACCGCCTCCTTGATCTGCGGCTTGGTCGCGTCCATCGCCACCTCGAACACCACGGCGCCGGCCTCGGAGGCGAGCGTCGCCTTCTCGGTGATGATCGGCTTGCGGATCAGGTCGTAAAGCTGCGGGTTGACGCTCATTTCAGTCGCGCCTCCAGCGCTTCGACGGCGGACCTGGTCAGGACCAGGGTGTCGCGCCGCAGGATGTCGTAGACGTTGGCGCCGACGCTCGGCAGCACGTCGAGGTTCTCGATGTTGCGCGCGGCCAGCGCGAAGTTCGCGTCGACCTCGGCGCCGTCGATCACCAGCGCGCGCTTCCAGCCGAGGGCCTTCAGGGTCTGCGCCAGCAGCTTGGTCTTGGCCTCGGGCAGGTTCGCCGCCTCGATCACGACGAGCTCGCCCGCCCCGGCCTTGGCCGACAGCGCGTGCCTGAGGCCGAGCGCGCGGAACTTCTTGGTCAGGTCGTGCGCGTGGCTGCGCGGGACGGGGCCCTTGTAGGTGCCGCCCTTGCGGAAGATCGGCGCCTTGCGCGAGCCGTGGCGGGCGCCGCCGGTGCCCTTCTGCTTATAGATCTTGCGCGTCGAATAGCTGACCTCGGAGCGGCCGAGCGTGGAATGCGTGCCGGCCTGGCGCTTGGCGAGCTGCCAGCGCACCACGCGGTGCAGGATGTCTGCGCGCGGCTCGAGCCCGAAGATCGCGTCGTCGAGCTCGATGTCGCCGGCGGCGGAGGCGTCCAGATTGATCACCGGGGTCTTCATTTTTCGTCGCCTTCCTTCTCGGGGGCCGCGTCACCGCTGTCCCCGCCGTCGACGCCGCGCTCCGGCTCGGCTTCGCCGCCGACGTCGCCGGCCTTGATCTCGGCCTGCGCCTGCGCCAGCGCCGCATCTTCGGTGGCCGCCTGGTCGGCCAGACGCTGGGCTTCGGCCTCCGCCTCGGCCGCCGCGGCTTCTTCGGCCGCCCGCAACGCGGCCTCATGCGCGGCCGCAGCCGCCGAGCGCAGCGCCGCCGGCAGGATCACGTTTTCCGGCGTGGCCTTCTTGACCGCGTCCTTGATGGTGACCCAGCCGCCCTTCGAGCCCGGGACCGCGCCTTTGACCATGATCAGGCCGCGGTCGACGTCGGTGCGCACCACCTGCAGGTTCTGCGTGGTGACGCGGACGTCGCCCATGTGGCCGGCCATCTTCTTGCCCTTGAACACCTTGCCCGGGTCCTGGCACTGGCCGATCGAGCCGTGGCTGCGGTGGCTGACCGACACGCCGTGCGACGCGCGCAGACCGCCGAAGTTGTGCCGCTTCATCGCGCCGGCGAAGCCCTTGCCGATCGAGGTGCCCGCGACGTCGACGTACTGCCCCGCGAAGTAGTGGTCCGCGGTGATCTCCTCGCCGACCTCGATCAGGCAGTCGGGGCTGACGCGGAACTCGGCGAGCTTGCGCTTCGGCGCCACGTTGGCCTTGGCGAAATGGCCGCGCATCGGCTGGGTGACGTTCTTGGCCTTGGCCGCGCCCGCGCCGAGCTGGACGGCGGTATAGCCGTCCTTCTCGCCGGTGCGCTGGGCCACGACCTGCACGTTGTCCATGTGGAGCACGGTGACCGGCACCTGCCGTCCGTCCTCCAGGAACAGCCGGGTCATGCCCAGCTTCTTGGCTAATACTCCGGAACGCATCTCGTCCGCCCCCTCAGAGCTTGATTTCCACGTCGACGCCGGCGGCGAGGTCGAGCTTCATCAGCGCGTCCACCGTCTGCGGCGTCGGGTCCACGATGTCGAGCAGCCGCTTGTGGGTGCGGATCTCGAACTGCTCGCGGGACTTCTTGTCGATGTGCGGGCCGCGCAGCACGGTGAACTTCTCGATCTTGTTCGGCAGCGGGATCGGCCCGCGCACCCGCGCGCCGGTCCGCTTGGCGGTCGACACGATCTCCGCGGTGCTGGCGTCCAGCACGCGGTAGTCGAAGGCCTTGAGCCGGATGCGAATAGTCTGACCTTGCATGTCGTGCCCCTCTCGGGCTGGCAGCTGAAACAAAACGCGGCCGGGATTGTCGCCCCGACCGCGGGGAAGGCTGTTCGCCCGGCTTACTCGATGATCTTCGACACCACGCCGGCGCCGACGGTGCGGCCGCCTTCGCGGATGGCGAAGCGCAGCTTCTCCTCCATGGCGATCGGCGCGATCAGCGTGACCTCGAACTTCAGGTTGTCGCCGGGCATCACCATCTCGGTGCCTGCGGGCAGCGCCACCGTGCCGGTCACGTCTGTCGTGCGGAAGTAGAACTGCGGGCGATAGTTGGCGAAGAACGGCGTGTGCCGGCCACCCTCTTCCTTCGTGAGGATGTAGGCCTCCGCCTCGAACTTGGTGTGCGGCTTGACCGAGCCGGGCTTGCACAAGACCTGGCCGCGCTCGATGCCTTCGCGGTCGATGCCGCGCAGCAAGAGCCCGACGTTGTCGCCGGCCTGGCCCTGGTCCAGGAGCTTGCGGAACATCTCGACCCCGGTGCAGACCGTCTTCTTGTTCGGCCGGATGCCGACGATCTCGATCTCCTCGCCGACCTTGACCACGCCGCGCTCGATGCGCCCCGTCGCCACCGTGCCGCGGCCCGAGATCGAGAACACGTCCTCGACCGGCATCAGGAACGGCTGGTCGATCGGCCGCTCCGGCGTCGGGATGTGGTCGTCGACCGCCTGCAGCAGCTTGCGCACCGCCTCTTCGCCGATCTCCGGGTCGCGGTTCTCCAGCGCCGCCAGCGCCGAGCCGGTCACGATCGGGATGTCGTCGCCGGGAAAGCCGTAGGATGTCAGCAGCTCGCGCACTTCCAGTTCCACCAGCTCCAGCAGCTCGGGATCGTCGACCTGGTCGATCTTGTTGAGGAACACCACCATCGACGGCACGCCGACCTGCTTCGCGAGCAGGATGTGCTCGCGGGTCTGCGGCATCGGGCCGTCGGCGGCGCTGACCACCAGGATCGCGCCGTCCATCTGCGCCGCGCCGGTGATCATGTTCTTCACGTAGTCGGCGTGGCCGGGGCAGTCGACGTGCGCGTAGTGACGCGCCTTGGTCTCATACTCGACGTGCGCGGTCGAGATGGTGATGCCGCGGGCGCGCTCCTCGGGGGCGGCGTCGATCTGGTCGTAGGGCTTGTACTCGCCGAAGAACTTGGTGATCGCCGCGGTCAGCGACGTCTTGCCATGATCGACGTGGCCGATCGTGCCGATGTTCACATGCGGCTTGTTCCGCTCGAATTTCGCCTTCGCCATGACGGCCTCCTCTATCCTCTCCGGGCGCGCGGGCCCGATCCGTTCCTGGTCAGGCGAACTTCGCCTGGATCTCGTCCGAAATGTTCTGCGGCACGGCCTCGTAGTGGTCGAACTGCATGCTGAAGTTCGCCCGGCCGCTCGACATCGAGCGCAGGGTGTTGATGTAGCCGAACATGTTCGCCAGCGGCACCATCGCGGTGATCGCGTTGGCGTTGCCGCGGGTGTCTTGCCCCTCGATCTGGCCGCGCCGCGAGGTCAGATCCCCGATGATGCCGCCGGTGTAGTCGTCGGGCGTCACCACCTCGACCTTCATGATCGGCTCCAAGAGCTTGGCGCCGGCCTTCTTCAGGCCGTCGCGCATCGCCGCGCGCGCTGCGATCTCGAAGGCGAGCACGCTGGAGTCCACGTCGTGGTAGGCGCCGTCGACCAGCGCCACCTTGAAGTCGATCACTGGAAAACCCGCCAGCGGGCCGGAGTCCATCACCGACTTGATGCCCTTTTCGACGCCGGGGACGTATTCCTTCGGCACCGTGCCGCCAACGACCTTCGACTCGAACGAGAAGCCCTCGCCCGGCGCGGTCGGTTCGATCACCAGCTTGATCCGCGCGAACTGGCCCGAGCCACCGGTCTGCTTCTTGTGGGTGTAGTCGATCTCGGCCTTGCGGCTGATCGTCTCGCGATAGGCGACCTGCGGCGCGCCGATGTTCGCCTCGACCTTGAACTCGCGGCGGAGGCGGTCGACCAGGATGTCGAGATGCAGCTCGCCCATGCCCTTCATGATGGTCTGGCCGCTCTCGCGGTCGGTCTCCACCCGGAACGACGGGTCCTCGGCGGCGAGCCGCGCGAGGCCGGCGGCCATCTTTTCCTGGTCGTTCTTGGTCTTGGGCTCGACGGCGATCTCGATCACCGGCTGCGGGAAGGTCATGGTCTCGAGCACCACAGGCTTCTGCGGATCGCACAGCGTGTCGCCGGTCGTGGTGTCCTTCAGCCCCGCCAGCGCGATGATGTCGCCGGCGAAGGCCTCGTCGATCTCCTCGCGGTTGATCGCGTGCATCATCATCATGCGCCCGACCCGCTCGCGCTTCTCCTTGGTGGAGTTCATCAGCTGGTCGCCCTTCTTGATCGTGCCCGAATAGATCCGGGTGAAGGTCAGCGAGCCGACGAAGGGGTCGTTCATGATCTTGAAGGCGAGGCCGGAGAACGGCTGGGCGTCGTCGGCCGAGCGCGCGATGTCCCGGGTCTCGGTCTCGTCGCCCGGCTTGAAGCCCATGTAGGGCTTCACGTCCATGGGGCTCGGCAGGAAGTCGATCACGCCGTTCAGCATGGGCTGCACGCCCTTGTTCTTGAACGCCGAACCGCACAGCACGGGCACGAACTTCATCGCAAGCGTACCCTTGCGGACCAGCGCGCGAAGGGTGGCGACGTCCGGCTCGGTCCCGTCCAGGTAGGCCTCCATCGCCGCGTCGTCCATTTCGACGGCGAGCTCGATCATCACGTTGCGCATCTCGGCCGCCTGGTCGGCGAGCTCGGCGCGGATCGGGCAGATTTCCCAGGTGGCGCCAAGGTCCTCGCCGTCCCAGACCCACTCCTGCATGGTGATCAGGTCGATGTGACCTTCGAGGAACGTCTCGGCGCCGATCGGCATCTGCACCGGGCAGGGGGTCGCGCCGGTGCGGTCCTTGATCATAAGCACGCAGTTGAAGAAGTCGGCCCCAATCTTGTCCATCTTGTTGACGAACACGATACGCGGCACGCCGTAGCGGTCGGCCTGGCGCCAGACGGTCTCGGTCTGCGGCTCGCCGCCCGCGTTCGCGTCGAGCACGCAGACGGCGCCGTCGAGCACGGCAAGGCTGCGCTCGACCTCGATGGTGAAGTCGACGTGGCCCGGCGTGTCGATGATGTTCAAGCGGTGCTTCTCGCCGTCGGGCGTCACGCCGTCCTCGGTGCGCTCCCAGAAGGTGGTCGTCGCCGCGGACGTGATGGTGATGCCCCGCTCCTGCTCCTGCTCCATCCAGTCCATGGTCGCGGCGCCATCGTGCACCTCGCCCATCTTGTGCGACTTGCCGGTGTAGAACAAGATGCGCTCGGTCGTCGTCGTTTTCCCGGCGTCGATATGCGCCATGATCCCGAAGTTGCGATAACGGTCGAGGGGGGTATTCGCGGGGCATCGTCTCGATTCCTAAAAGTCGCCGTTACCAGCGGTAATGGCTGAAAGCCTTGTTGGCGTCGGCCATCTTATGGGTATCTTCGCGCTTCTTCACCGCGGTGCCGCGCGAGTTGGCGGCGTCCAGAAGCTCGCCGGCAAGCCGCTCCTCCATCGTGTGCTCATTCCGGGCGCGCGAAGCTTTGATCAGCCAGCGGATCGCCAGCGCCTCGCGGCGCTCGGGGCGCACCTCGACCGGCACCTGGTAGGTGGCGCCGCCGACCCGGCGCGAGCGAACCTCGACCGACGGCTTGATGTTGTCGAGCGCCTCGTGGAAGATTTCGATCGGCGCGCGGCGCACTTTTGCCTCGACCTTCGACAGCGCGCCGTAGACGATGCCCTCGGCGACCGACTTCTTGCCGGCGTGCATTAGGTTGTTCATGAACTTGGTGAGGACGCGGTCGCCGAACTTGGCGTCCGGCAGGACCTCGCGCTTCTCGGCGCTGTGACGACGCGACATGCTCGCTCTCCCTTATTTCGGACGCTTCGTGCCGTATTTCGACCGGCGCTGGCGGCGATTCTTCACGCCCTGGGTGTCGAGCACGCCGCGCAGGATGTGGTAGCGAACGCCGGGCAGATCCTTGACGCGCCCACCGCGGATCAGCACCACCGAGTGCTCCTGCAGGTTGTGGCTCTCGCCGGGAATGTAGCTGATCACCTCGAAGCCGTTCGTGAGCCGCACCTTGGCGACCTTGCGCATCGCCGAGTTCGGCTTCTTCGGCGTGGTCGTGTAGACGCGCGTGCAGACGCCGCGCTTCTGCGGGCTGCCCTGCAGATGCATCGACTTCGAGCGCGTCACGCGCGGCTGCCGCGGCTTGCGGATCAGCTGTTGAATCGTTGGCATTCCCGTCTCTACCCCGTCTGCACCGTTGTCGTCGCGGCGCCGCGCGGCTCGCCGCGAAACGCCAAAGCTGCCGCGTCCGCGCCCTCATCGGGGCCGACGCCGCGGAATTCCAGAGGACTGGGGCATGGGCCCGAGTCGTGACCGCCAGGATGTGGCAATTGCGGAGGTAACCGAGGGCCCCTCCAGAGCGCGCGAAAGTTAGGATGCGCGCGGCGCCTTGTCAATCGCAATCGGAGCGCACGAGGAGCACAGGCGGTTGCACGGTGCAATCTTGATCAACCGTCTGATTTATTGAGACATTCCAGAAAGACGTCGGGGCGCGCTCAGGGGGCGCTGCCGGCCGCCAGGGAGAATTCGTCTCCGTCGAGCGCAAGCAGGCCGATCAGCATGTTCACGACCTGCGACAGGATCGGGTAGACGAGGAACGGCCAGGGCAGCCCCGCCGCCATCGCGGCGAGCGTCAGGAGGCCGTAGGCCGTCGACCAGACGAACCAGGCGAGCGGACGCTCGTTGCCGGGCGTGGCGTAGGTCGTGCGCAGCACCGGCCAGGACGAGGTGAGCGCCGTGACGCCGGCAAGAGCCACGAAGACGGTCCCGACGCCCGCAGGCTCGCCTCCGGCGCCGGTCGCAATGACGAACGCGACGTAGCTTGCCATCAGCGTCGCATCTAGCGCGAACGCAGCCCAGTCCTGCGGCCGCGGCGGCAGGCAAGCGCTTCGCAGGAAGGCGAATGCCGCGACCCCGATCGCGCAGAGCATGCAGACCCCGGGCAGGATCAGCACCGCCGCCGGGGCGCCGATATGCAGTTCGATGAGGAAGAACACCGAAGCGCCGTAGGCCCACATCAGCCAGGTCATGCCGTTGGGGCGGGCCTCGGCCCGCACGACCTGCCGGAAGTAGACGACATAGGCGGCCGCCTGTAGGAGCCCGGCCGCAAGTCCGAGGGAAGCGGCAGCGCTCATCGCCGTTCTCCCGCCACGCGTCGCCACGCTGTCCGCGCCATGAGAATCAGCCCCCCCGTGTTTCGCTGAGACGTTGGGCGAGGCTGCGTGACCGCGGCGTTACGCCGGCGCGAGCCGCGCCGCCTCAGTGGCGAGCCAGTCGCGCACCGCGGGGTCGTCGGCGAGCGCTGCGGCGCGGGCATAGGCGTCGCGGGCGGGCGGTCGCGCCGGACGCCGCGAGGAGCCGCGCACGCACCGCCCAGAACGGCTGATAGCGCTCGGCCTTGGGGCCTTCGAGCGCGTCGATGAGCGCGAGCCCGGCGGCCGGCCCCTGCGCCTCGGCCCGCGCCGCGGCCTGCGCCACGCGCACCCCGAGCGTCGGGCTGAACCGGGCGAGCGCCGCATAGAGCAGGTCGAGCGCCGCGGCGTCCGTGACCCCGGTCATGCGGCGCGCGGCATGGACCGCCTGAATCGCGGCGGCGCACTGGAAGCGGCCGAACCGGCCCATCGCTCCCGCTCGCGCCATGAGCGTGTCGGCTTCGTCGATCAGGGCGGCGTCCCAGCGCGCCATGTCCTGCGCGCCCAGCGGCACGTAGCGCCCGGCCGGGTCACGTCGGGCCGGCGCGCGGGCCTCGGCGTAGAGCATCAACGCGAGCAGGCCCGCCGCCTCGGGCTCGGAGGGCAGAAGGTGCACGAGCATACGGCCGAGGAACACCGCCTCGCCGGCGAGGTCGCGGCGCTTGGGGTCGGGCCCGCCGAGATGGTCCCAGCCGGTCCCATAGGCGGCGAAGACCGCTTCGAGCACCGCCTCGAGCCGGGCCGGCAGGTCCTCCGCCTCCGGCGTCTCGAAGCGGATGCGCGCGGCCTTGATCTTGGCCTTGGCCCGGACGAGGCGTTGGCCGATCGTCGCGGGGGGCGCGAGGAAGGCCGCGGCGATCCGGGCGGCGTCGAGTCCGAGCACGGTCTGCAGCATCAGCGCGGTATGCACGCCGGGATCGATGGCGGGGTGCGCGCAGACGAACATCAGCTTCAGACGGTGGTCGGGGAATTCCATGTCGGCCTCCTCGACGCGCGCCCGCGCTTCCTCCAGCGCCAGGAGGAGCGCGGGCTGCGCCGCCTCGGCGTTGCGGTCCCGCCGGGCCCGCGCGCCGTGCGCCCGGCGGGCGACGGTAAGGAGCCAGGCTTCGGGGTTGCGCGGCGCGCCGTCGCCCGGCCAGGTCTCGAGGCCGAGGCGGAACGCCTCGGCCAGCGCGTTCTCGGCCCCGGCGACGTCGCGGGTCCGCGCGGTCAGGAACGCGACGAGCCGAGCGTAGGAGTGGCGCGCCACCGCCTCGGCGACGCGGTCGGTCGCGTCCTCCACCGCCGGGCTCAGGCGCCGGGCGGCGGCAGCACCGGGCGCACTTCGGCAGAACCGCGGAAGGCGTCGGGCCGCTTGCGCGCCCAGTCGAGCGCGGCGTCGAGATCGGGCACGTCGATGACGAAGAACCCGCCGAGCTGCTCCTTCGCGTCGGAATAGGGTCCGTCCTCGACCTGGCGGCCGCTGCCCTCGACGCGCACGGTCGTGCCCATTTCGGGCGGCATCAGCCCGGCCCCGGCGACGAAGACGCCCGCCTGAGCGATCGCCTGGGAATAGGCGGACCAGGCCGCCCAGTAGTCGCCAGCGGTCGCGTCGTTGCGCCGGGCAAAGTCCTCGGCGGTCTCGGTCAGCAGGATGGCGTAGTGCATGGGTAGACTCCTCTCTTGCGGTGACAGAGCATCGTGGCGGCAGAGAAGGAAGCGGTCAGGCCGTTCCCGGTCTCTGGGGTCATGAGCCCTGAGGCGGAGGAATTTCGACCGAAGTCCGGCAACTTCCGCAAACGCGCGTCGCCGCGACCGGCGCTTGCGTTTTCTGCCGGCAGCCACTATCGGGCGCGCAGCTCAGCGCAGGACCTCGGCGGGCTGCGGGAACATCGGGAACGGGTGCGATGGCGAAGGCAAAATTCGAGCGGAACAAGCCGCATGTGAACATCGGCACGATCGGTCACGTCGATCACGGCAAGACGTCGCTGACGGCGGCGATCACCAAGTTCTTCGGCGAGTACAAGGCCTACGACCAGATCGACGCGGCCCCCGAGGAGCGCGCCCGCGGCATCACCATCTCGACCGCGCACGTCGAGTATGAGACCAAGGCGCGTCACTACGCGCACGTCGACTGCCCCGGCCACGCCGACTACGTGAAGAACAT
>JANOEW010000651.1:0-3006 GCA_031413475.1 Amaricoccus sp. | reverse complement strand
CTCGGTCATCGCCGCGCCGAACCGGTTCGTCTACGGCGCCACCAAGGCCGCGGTGATCGGCATGACCAAGGCCGTCGCGGCGGACTACGTCACCCAAGGGATCCGGGTCAACGCGATCTGCCCCGGCACGGTCGAGAGCCCGTCGCTGCACGACCGCATGCGCGCGCAGGGAGATTTCGAGGCGACCCACGCCGCCTTCGTCGCGCGCCAGCCGATGGGCCGGCTCGGCCGGCCCGAGGAGATCGCCGCGCGCGCGGTCTATCTCGCCTCCGACGAGAGCGCCTTCACCACCGGCGTCGCCCACGTGATCGACGGCGGCTGGTCCAACGTCTAGGCAAACGGGGAGAGGTTCATGAAACTGCTGCGTTACGGGCCCGCGGGCGCCGAAAAGCCGGGCGTTCTCGACGCCGACGGCGCGATCCACGACCTTTCCGGCCATGTCGGCGACATTGCCGGCGAAGCGCTCTCGGACGCCGGGCTCGCCGTCCTTCGCGCGCTGGACGTGGGCCGCCTGCCGCTGGTCGATGCGGGCGTGCGCCTCGGGCCGTGCGTTGCCGGCACGGGCAAGTTCATCTGCATCGGGCTGAACTATTCCGACCACGCCGCCGAGACCGGCGCCAAGGTGCCCTCCGAGCCGATCATCTTCATGACGGCGCCCGCGGCGAGCCCCGGCCCCCCCGACGCCGTGATCATCCCGCGCGGCTCGGAGAAGACCGACTGGGAGGTCGAGCTCGGCGTGGTGATCGGAACCCGGGCGAAATACGTCGCCGAGGCCGACGCGCTGAACCATGTCGCCGGTTACTGCGTGGTCAACGACGTGTCCGAGCGCGCCTTCCAGACCGAGCGCCAGGGCCAGTGGACCAAGGGCAAGTCCTGCGACAGCTTCGGCCCCACCGGCCCCTGGCTGGTGACCCGCGACGAGGTGCCCGACCCGCAGAACCTGAAGATGTGGCTGACGGTCAACGGCCAGACCCGGCAGGACGGCTCGACCGCCACCATGGTCTACGGGGTCGCGCATCTGGTCAGCTACCTCAGCCAGTTCATGAGCCTGATGCCCGGCGACGTCATCTCGACCGGCACCCCGCCGGGCGTCGGCATGGGCATGAAGCCGCCGACCTACCTCAGGGCCGGCGACGTGATCGCGCTCGGCATCGCCGGGCTCGGCGAACAGCGCCAGACCTGCGTCGCCGATCCCGAGTAGTGGCCCGGCGCTATGCCGCGCGGCTCAACGCCTTCGCCGCGCCGGGCGGGGCGAACGCGGCGCTCGATCTCGCGGCGCGGGCCGCGGCGGTGGCGGGGCTGACGGACGTCGATCTCAACTATCCCGACCATCTGGGGTCGGGTCCGGCCGCGACGGCGGCGCGACTCGCGGACCTCGGCCTTGCCGTCAACGGTCTCGCGATGCGCTACGCCTCGACGCCCGCCTTCAGGCGGGGGGCCTTCACCAATCCCGACCCTGCGGTGCGGCGGGCGGCGATCGACCTCACCCGCCGGGGGGTCGACGCGGCGCGGGCGGCGGGGGCGGACCTGCTGACGATCTGGCTCGGGCAGGACGGCTTCGACTACGCCTTCCAGGCCGACTACGCCCGGCTGTGGGATCAGGCGGTGGCCGGCCTCGCCGAAGTCGCCGACCATGATCCAGCCTGTCGGATCAGCGTCGAATACAAGCCCGACGAGCCGCGGGCGCGGGCGCTGCTGCGCGACGCCGCCACCACGCTGCTCGCGATCCGCGAGACCGGCGCGCCGAACCTCGGGGTGACGCTCGACTTCGCGCATGCGCTCTATGCCGGCGAGGCGCCGGCCTTCGCGGCGGCGCTGATCGCGCGGTATGGCCGGCTGATGGGCGTGCACCTCAACGACGGCTACGGCGGGCGCGACGACGGGCTGATGGTCGGGGCGGTGCATCCGCGCGAGACGCTGGAGCTGCTCGTGGCGCTCCGGGGCATGGCCTACGACGGGGCGATCTACTTCGACACGTTCCCCGACGCGAGCGGCCTCGATCCGGCCGCGGAATGCGCCGCCAACATCGCGACGGTCGAGCGGTTCTGGGCGGCGGCCGAGCGGCTGGCGGACGACAACCGGCTCGGCGCGGCGATGGCGGCGCAGGACGCGGTGGCGAGCCTGCGCCTGGTCGACGCGGCGCTGTTCCGGTGACCGGCGTCCTCGTCGTCGGCAGCCTGCACTACGACGTGATGATCGCCGCGCCCGCCCTGCCGCGGCTCGGCGAGACGCTGACCGGATCGGCCTGGGCGCCGAAGTTCGGCGGCAAGGGCGGCAACCAGGCGCGCGCCGCCGCCACGGCCGGGGCGCCGGCGCGGATGCTGGGCGCGGTCGGGCGCGACGGGTTCGGGGCGTTCCTCCACGCCGGGCTGCGCGCAGGCGGCGTCGAGGATCGGGTCCGGGACGTGGACGCGGGCTCTGGGATCAGCGTCGCGATCACCGAGGCCGCGGGCGACTACGGCGCGGTGATCGTCTCGGGGGCGAACCTCTCGATCCGGCCGGAGTGGCTCGACGATCCCGGGCTCTGGGACGGCGTGGCTGTGCTGCTGCTGCAGAACGAGATCCCCGAACCCGTCAACCTCGCCGCGGCGCGGGCGGCGCGCAGCCGCGGCGTGGCGGTTTGCCTGAACGGGGCGCCGTTCCGCCCGATCTCGCCGGATCTGCTGGCCGCGATCGACGTGCTCCTCGTCAACGCGTTCGAAGCGGAGGCGCTCGGCGCGGGGCCGGTCGCGACTCTCGCTGAGGCGGCCGCGGCGGCGGTTCGGCTCGGCAGACTGGCGCCGGTCGTGGTGATCACCGCCGGCGCGGCGGGAGTCGCGGCGGCGGCTAGGGACGGGTCCACGGTCGCGCTGCCGGCGGAAGCGGTCGCCGTCGTCTCGACCCACGGGGCGGGCGACGTCTTCGCCGGAACGCTCGGCGCGGCGCGCGCCGGCGGGGCGTCGCTCGCGGCCGGGCTCGCTCACCGTTTAAATGACGGCTATGTTTGTCCATATGCACAACTCGCTG
>JANOEW010000650.1:0-2750 GCA_031413475.1 Amaricoccus sp. | reverse complement strand
GGCCGCCAGATCGACGCCGCTGTAGGCGATGTGGAAGTCCTGCAGGTCCCGGCGCACGTCGGCCATGTAGGCAGCCGCCAGAGGCTGCTCAAGCGGCGCGTTGATCAGGAACAGGCCGCGCCGCCCGCAAGGCCCGAAGGTCGGCACGTCGAACCCGTGCCACCATCCCTCGCCGATCCACTGATTGGTCTGCTCCTGGTACCGACGCCGGGCGGCGCGCAGGGACTCCGGAATGCACTCCGCCGGCGCGCCGCAGCCCGTCGCGAAGCGCATCGGCTCCGTTCGGCGCACGCACTCCGCAAGATCGTGGCAAAGCTCGTGGCGCCGGTTCTCCACGAAGTCGATGGCGAGCGGCCGCAGCGGCTGACTCGCCGAGACCTTCAGGCGCAGGCCGCCGGCTGATGGCGCAAGGTGCGCGTAGCGCGCCTTGGTGATTCCGTGCCGCCCGGCAAGGGCGTCGCGGAGATGGTCGAACAGGTCGACCACGTCCGGCGCGTTCCGGTCGATGAGCTCTGATTCGCGGATGTGCTTCATGACGGTCCGCGTGTTTGTCGATTCTGTGACTGTCGGCAACCCCACCTCGCTCGCGACGGAATCCGGAAAATCCGCAATCTTGGTCATTGACGATGCGGAAAATGCGGATACTTATGGCGTCCCTGATCAATGGCCCCGTTGGAGGACACCCGCATGCACCACCCCGCCGAAGCCACGCCCGTCGTCGGCCCATTGCCAGCGCACGTGATGGAGCCGCTGCACGCCGGGACCGAGATCACCTGCCGCGCCGCGGCGCTTCCCGAGCGCCTCACGCCGGCGGCGCGGTGATGGCGAACCTCGAGATGGCCTTGCGCCGTGCGGCGCTTTGGGCGAGGCGCGGGATGCCGCACACCGCCGCCGAGCTCCTTGCCGGAACCGACGGCCGCCTCCGCTTCCGCCGCGGACCCAGTGATCTCCACGCGGATCTGCCTGGCGGGGAGGAGGTCTGGGTCGCTCTGTCCACGACGAACGAGCGGGTCTTCCTAACCCGCCTCGAGGGCGACCAAAGGGTCATCGCGTCGGCCGACCTGCCAGCCCATCTGGTGGAAAGCGCAGAATGACCGCCGACGCCTCGCCGCTTGCCAGCGCGCTGGCGCTGGCGTTCGGGCACGGCCCACTCGCCGGGATTGCGCCGGCGCTGGTTGCCGAACGCGAGGGGTCGACCTTCAGGGTTCGCGCCAGCTGGGGCTTCTTCGACGGCTCGATTGCGCTCGAGGCGCGCGGCGCGACGCTCGACGTCTGCCACGAGAAGATCGCCCGAAATGTCCTTAGGCTCTGGCCCGAACTGGAGGAGGCCGCGGAGTGGCTCTGACGCCGGTCAAGGCGGCCGGAGAGGCGGCGTTGTAGCGATGAAGCCGCCGCGGGTTCGCTGGAACACGACCGAGGCACGAGTCGAGCGCTTCGTGCGGCTGGCGCAACGGCTCGATCTGCCGGTCTTCGGCTTCGAGGTCCGCGGGCGCGACGTGACCGTCCTCACGCACCCGCGGGGGGACGGACCGGCGGCGACCCCGCCGGAGGCCGATCCCGTGGACCGCTGGTTCCGCGCGAACGCGAGCGATCCGGAAAGCGTCCGGTCGCGAAAAAAGCAATGAGTTGAGCCTCTTATTCTCTTGATAGCTCCCGAGGACAGAGCGTCAGTGTCCGTTGGGGAACGGAACCATGCCAGCACGATACGACACCATCATCGTCGTCCGGAAGCGGAACGCCAGGAACGAGGAGGTCGAGTACCACACGGTCGGCCGGAAGGGCCCGAGCATCTGGCGCACGGGCGAGCCAAACCCGCCCGGCACTCCGGGCTACCAGGCCGCATACAACGCCGCGACCGGCGTGCGGGCGGTGCTCGAGCCGCGCGAGACCGGCCATGGCTGGACTACGGTGAACGACGTGCTCGACGCCTACGAGCGCTCGCGCGAGTTCTGCCGCCTCGCGCCCCGCACCCGAACCGACTACCTGAAGGGGCTGGCCGATGTTCGGGCGAGGTACGGCGGCGCGCCGCTCGGCATCGTCAACAGCGTAGCGCTCAAGGGCAACGTGCTCGATTGGGTTGAGGTGCACTGGGCCGGCAAGGCCGCCGACAAGCGGCTCGATCCGTTCAAGTTCGCGCTCAGCTGGGCTACCGGGCGACACCCCGAGCGGGTGCCGGTCAACTACCTCCACGGCATCCCACGCTTCTACGAGGGCGCCGACCGCGCCGAGATCATCTGGGAGGACGCTGAGGTCGACCTCTTCTGCCAGCTTGCCCCCGAGCTGCATGCGGACGCAGTTCGGCTCGCCCGCGAGACCGGATTGCGCATCGGCGACCTCGTCGAACTGGAGCGCAGCGAGATCAAGCGCGCTCCCGATGGCAGCCGCGCGATCATCCTGCGCCCGAACAAGCGGCGGCGGCGCATCGTCAACATGTCGCTGACACCCGCCGCCGAGGCGATCATCGACAAGGCGCCGATCTCGCGGCGACTGATCCTGAAGCCGATCCGCGCCGAGGCATGGGACCCGGCCCGGCTCTCGCGTGAGGTCCGCGAGTACGCCACCGCGTTTGGCATCCGCCCGGAGCTCCGATTCAACGATCTGCGCGGGACGAAGGTGACGGAAATGGTGTGGTCAGGGATCGGCGTGCCCGACCTCGCCATTCGCATCGGGTGGAAGATCGAGACCGCGGCCAAGATGCTTGGCGTCTATGCCGCGCTGAACCCGGGCCGCGCCGCGGTGGTGGCTCTAGC
>JANOEW010000649.1:0-2913 GCA_031413475.1 Amaricoccus sp. | reverse complement strand
CGAGGCGGAGGGCGAGATTGGCGCGCAGCCGCGTCGCGCCGAGATGCGCAAAGACGCCGGGCTCGCCTTCGTCCGACGCGGCTTCGAGGATGGCGCGGCTGGCGCGGCCGTCGAGCCGGGCATAGGCGGGGGTCCCGAAGGTCAGCGAGCGGGTGTAGGGCGACGGCGTGCCATCGGTCTGCGGCAGGCAACGGAAGCGGCGCGGGGTGCGCGCATCGAGCGGTAACCAGGAGTAGCGGACGCACCCTTCCTGCCGCCGCAGGATCCGGATGCTGACGGGCGGATCGGCAGCCGGCGGCGCGGCGGCAAGCAACAGGCAATCGGTGATCAGTCCGACCGCCACGGCATGGATGCGCCCGACGACCGTGGCGCGATCGAGCGAGATGGCGCCGCCGGGGCCGCCGCCCGGCGCCGTGATGGCAACATTGTCCTGCGCGCCGGCATCGAGGATGGAGTCGAGCGCGGCGAGGCTGGCGTTGCGATCGAGCACCACCGGGCCGCAGATCGACTGTTCGAGCGTCAGCTCGACGAGCGGCAGCGCGATGTCGATCGACGCGGCGCCGGGGCTGACGGGCGCGCCGCTGCCGGTCAGCGCATGGCCAGGGATGAGCGTTGTGTGCCGGATGGCCAGCTCCCGCAGCGCATTGGGGTTGGCGGGGCTGTCGGCGGGCACCACCAGCGGGCCACCGATCAGCAACAGACCGTCGAGCGTCAGAGACGCATCGGCCCCGCCTCGCACGTCGAGAGGGCCGGCGAGATCGAGGACTGGGCGGCTGCCATCGGCGGCGCGGATGACGACGCTGCCCCCGGCCGCGACAATGACGCTGGCAGGCGCCGGGTGGCGCTCGGCGCCGGTCAGTTCGATGATGCCGTGACCGGCGATTGCCGTAAGCGCCGCGGCCAGCGACGGTTGATCGTCGGGGACGCGGACGAGCGGTTGGCCGGGAAGCGGTGCGGCGAGGCTGCGCGCATACTCGCCGCTGCCGATCGCAGCGGAAAATCCGTGGTGGAAGGTAATGCGAACCGCTGGCGGATCCTCGCCCGTCGGCGGAGCCGGGATGGCCAGGCGGCCGAGTTCGGGATCGACCGTCACGCCGGCCGCCGGCAGGTTGAGCCAGGATGCGCCCTCGTCGTCGAGGCGACAGCAGCGGATCTGGGCGCGCGGCACCGCGACCCCGTCGAGGAAGACCGTAAAGCCGAGCGGCGGTCCGTCGGGCGCGAGGCCATAAAGGCGCGGCGCCGCCGATGCGAGATCACGGGCCAGCGCGGCGCGTGTGATGGGGCGCGGCACATTGAGCGGCCCGGCGCGGCTGCCAAGTTCGCGCTCCGCCGCCGGGCGGTTGAACAGCGGCAGGTCATGGCCGAGCGGCGAGAAGCGGTAGCGGACGGCATCGACCGCGACCGCCGGCGAGAAGGTGACCGCAAAGGCGCGGATCGGCCAGACGAAGATGCCGATGTTGGCGATGTTGTGGCGGCCGCGGCCCGAGGCGATGCGGCGTACGTCCGGATGGTGGGGCAGCGGATCGAAGGCGCCGCCGGCCTCGGCGAGCGCGGCCTCGTTGCGACAGTCGACGAGCGCCGCCGCCCGCGGCAGCGGCCGGTTCATATATTGGGTCCTCGCCAGCACCGGGAAATATTCGCGCGCGACCGTCGGTAAGCCGGTGGCATTGCGGGCCGTTGCCTCGATGGCAGCAAGGGTGCCCTTGCGGCGGCGCAGCGCGATGGTCTGGGCGACTTCGGCGCGGGCGAGGGCTTCCATCCCCGGCGGCTGTTTCAGCGGCCGATAGGCGACGAGATCGCCTATGTTGTTGATGAGCGCGGGCTGCACCGTTTCGATGAACTGGTCATCGAGCAACTGGTCGATATCGTCGCCGACGACTGCGTATTCGCGCGAGACGGCATCGAGCAGCGCGCGCAGCGGCTCGCCGGTCTCGCCGTCGCGCAGCCGGTAGATGGCGGGAAGCAGGCGGTAAAGATCGATCATCCGCTCACCTCCAGGGTCGGCGCGCCATCGAGCAGCAGCAGCTCGGCGCCGTCCGGGGCGCGGCCGATATCGGCGACGGGAAGCGCAGCGAACAGCCGTGGCACGACGCCGGCGCCGCCGGCAAGGTGGAGCGCCGTCATCCTGACCGCGATCACCGAGGCGCTGGCGCCGTGGAGGAGGGCGGCGATCTCGTCGGCCGAAACCGGCTGACCAAAGGACCGCGCCTCAAAGGCCAGGGTGCTCGCCAGCATGGCGGACAACGACGGGATGAGCGCGTCCGCATCAGCAGCGAGGTTCAGGGTTGCAGCGAGGCGGAAGCGGCGCGGCCGGTAGCTCGCGATCCTGAACGGCAGGCCCGGATCGCCAAAGGCCCGCAGAGAGGCCAGCAGGCGGGTTGCCAGATCGCCCGCCGGATCGACCGCGGCGCCGGCATCGGCCGCGACGGTCAACAGGACGCCGCGCCCCGGGCCGACCGCGATCCAGTCGGCGCGCGCCTTGGCGATGCCGGCAAAGCCGCGCGCCAGATCGGCATAGTCCTCGACCGATACGGCCCGGCCGAGGGTGCGCGTCTGCAGCGGCGCGTTGGCGCGCGCCGTGCCAAGTGCTTCGCCGTCCTGCCCGCCGGCGGCGGCCAGCGGGTTCAAGACCTCGTTGACGCCCGCCGGTCGCGCCATCAGGCTGGAAATCGTGCCGGCGCGGACGTTGCCGGCGCCGCCGAGCGTGCGGCGATAGATGGCGCGGATGTTCTCGGTACCCGCAGGCGGTCGCGCGCCTTCGACGCCGTCGCCGAAGCGGACCCGCGTCTCGCCGCGATCGGTGACGCTGGTGGCGTAAACGCGCGCCGCAGGGAGCGCCCCGGCCAGCGTCGCGGCTTCGGACCACAGCATGCCGTTCACCCTGACCTCGAGTGTCGACGCGCGGCCGTCGGG
>JANOEW010000648.1:0-1654 GCA_031413475.1 Amaricoccus sp. | reverse complement strand
GAGGGGCCGGGCGCTCGGCCGCTCCCAAATAGCCCGCGGCCATGTCGAGGGCCAGGAGATCTTACAGCAGGTGGCCATAACCCGCACCATCCTCGACGGCGCGCCGTCGCTGCTGGCCGTGCTGTCGGACGCCACCGAACTGAAGACCCTCGAGGCACAGTTCGTGCAATCCCAGAAAATGCAGGCCGTGGGCCAGCTCGCCGGCGGCGTCGCCCACGACTTCAACAACTTGCTGACCGCCATCAACGGCCACTGCGACCTCCTGCTGATGCGCCACGACGTCGCCGACACCGAACACGGCGACCTGATGCAGATCCGCCAGAACGCCAACCGCGCCGCCGCGCTGGTGCGCCAGCTGCTCGCGTTCTCGCGCAAGCAGACACTGCGGCCGACCATCATCAGCCTGCAGGACACGCTGTCCGAGCTCACCCACCTGCTGAACCGCCTGCTCACCGACAAGGTGACGCTGCGCATCGCCCACGGCCCCGACCTCTGGCCGGTGCGGGTCGACGAGCGCCAGTTCGAGCAGGTGATCATGAACCTGGTCGTGAACGCCCGCGACGCCATGCCCCGCGGCGGCGAGGTGCGAATCGCCACCCGCAACCTGCGCCTCGAGGCGGACCTGTACCGCGACCGCGCCGTGGTGCTGCCCGGCGACTACGTGGTGGTCGAGGTGGCGGATTCGGGCACCGGCATCCCCGAGGGCAAGCTCAACAAGATCTTCGAACCGTTCTACACCACGAAACAAGTCGGCGAGGGCACCGGCCTCGGCCTCTCAACCGCCTACGGCATCATCAAGCAGACCGGCGGTTTCATCTTCGCCGACAGCCCGCCGGGCCAGGGCGCGATCTTCACCATCTTCCTGCCCGCCTACGACAAGGTCGAGCCCGCCCCGGCCCCTGAACCGGAGGTCCGACGCGCCCGCGACCTCACGGGACGCGGGCTGGTGCTGCTGGTCGAAGACGAGGACCCGGTGCGCTCCTTCGCCGCCCGCGCGCTCCGGCTGCGAGGCTACACCGTCGTCGAGGCGGCCTCGGGCGAGGCGGCGCTGGAGATCCTCGCCGACGCGGACCTTCGTGTCGACGTTCTGCTCTCGGACGTGATCATGCCCGGCCTCGACGGCCCGGCCTGGGTGCGCGAGGCGCAGAAGACCCGGCCGGAGACCAAGGTGATCTTCATGTCCGGCTACGCCGAAGACGCCTTCGTCGGCGGCGACAGCGGCGTGCCCGGCTCGGCGTTCCTGCCGAAGCCGTTCACGCTGAACGAACTGACCCAGAAGGTGAAGGACCTGCTCGACGGCTGAGCCCCTGTCGCCGAGCGCTCCCGCCCGGCGTCGCCGCCTGCGCCAAGGCGCAGCCGACGCCGCCGGTTTGGCCTAGCCGGCCCTGGTTTCGGGCCGAGGTTCGAGACCGCCGGAGCCGAGCTCCGGCGCCCAGGGCGCGGCGCCGCCGCTGCGTTCACCGCCCGTTAGGCTTTTGCGCCGCCGGCTTAACCACGGCGAAAATACGCATTGATTTGTTCTGGTTTTGACCTCATGTTGCGATGAGAACAAGATACGAACAAACCTCCGATTGCCGCCACTTGGCGCCTGTGGAATAAGGGATCAGCACAATGACGAACTCCCTCGTGGACCTAAGCGAAAGACGCGGCATGG
>JANOEW010000647.1:0-8249 GCA_031413475.1 Amaricoccus sp. | reverse complement strand
GCTCGCAGTTGCGCATCTAGTGCCTGGATCGACGCCGATTCCCGCCGCACCGATCGTCCCGGACCTCGTCACCCTGCCGCTCGCGCGGCCGGTAGATCCTGTGCGGACGCTGATCGGTCTCGACCGGGAGCAGATCGCCGGCGCGCTGGTCGGGGCCGGGGTTGCGGCCGACGCGGCGTCGATGCGGGCCGCACAACTCTGGCAATGGATCTACCACCGCGGGGTCCGCGACTTCGCCAAGATGTCGAACCTCGGCAAGGATCTGCGCGCCCGGCTCGCGGCGGAGTTCACGCTCGAGCGACCGCAGATCGTGGTTCGGCAGATCTCGGAGGACGGCACCCGCAAATATCTGTTGCGGCTCGCCGGCGGCGGCGAGATCGAGACCGTCTATATCCCCGAAGAGGGCCGCGGCACGTTGTGCGTGTCGAGCCAGATCGGCTGCACGCTGACCTGCTCGTTCTGCCACACCGGCACCCAGCGGCTGGTGCGCAACCTGACCGCGGCCGAGATCGTCGGTCAGATCCTCGTCGCCCGCGACGACCTCGGCGACTGGGGCCGGGCCGGGCCCGACAAGCGGCTGATCTCGAACGTCGTGCTGATGGGCATGGGCGAGCCGCTCTACAACTTCGAGGCGGTCCGCGACGCGATGAGGATCGTCATGGATGGCGCCGGGCTGGCGCTGTCACGTCGCCGCATCACGCTCTCCACCTCCGGCGTCGTGCCCGAGATCGCCCGGGTCGGGGCGGAGATCGGCTGCCTCCTTGCCATCTCGTTCCATGCCACCACCGACGCAGTGCGCGACACGCTGGTCCCGATCAACCGAAAATGGAACATCACGGCGCTGCTCGATGCCTGCCGCGCCTATCCGCGGTTGTCGAACGCAGAGCGAATCACCTTCGAATACGTGATGCTGAAGGACGTCAACGACGCGGACGCCGACGCGAAACGGCTGGTCCAGCTGATCGCCGGCATCCCGGCCAAGATCAACCTGATCCCGTTCAACCCCTGGCCCGGCGCGCCTTACCTGCGTTCGGACCCGGACCGGATCGAATCCTTCGCCCGAATCGTCAACCGCGCCGGCTACGCTTCGCCGGTGCGCACCCCGCGTGGCGAGGACATCATGGCGGCCTGCGGGCAGCTGAAAAGCGCGTCGGAGCGCGTCCGCCGCGCCACAGAGCCCGCCTGAACCGGCGCTGGCCCGGCGCATCGGCGAAATTCCGCTTGCCAGACGGCCGAACCTCCGAGTTATGTCTCGGGATATCAGGCAGTAACGACGCGGTCCGAATGGACGCGACCACGAGGGCGAAGGGCAGGACGATGGACGAGGACAGAGAGACGGGCGTGGCCGGTGCGTTGACGCGCCGCGCCGCGCTGACGATCGGCGCGGGCGCGCTGGTGCTCGGGGCGGGGCCGGCGATCGCGCAACCGTTCGTGCACCCGGTGGCGCCACGGGTGACGCATCTCGTGGTGTCGAAGTCGAAGCGCGTGCTGGAGCTGCGAGTCGGCAAGGAGGTGCTGAAGCGCTACCGGGTCGCGCTCGGCTTCGATCCGCAGGGGCACAAGCTGCGTTCGGGCGACGGCCGAACCCCGGAGGGACGCTACTGGATCGACCGGCGCAACCCGCGCAGCGAATATTATCTCAGCATCGGGATCAGCTACCCCGACGTGCGCGACATGGCGCGGGCGCGGTCGCTTGGGCTACATCCGGGGGGCGACATCTTCATCCACGGCGATCCGGTGCGCGACGTGCGAAAGTCCGGCAAGGACTGGACCGCCGGATGCATCGCAGTCTCGAACGACGAGATCGAGGAAATCTGGGCGCTGACGCCGCTCGGCGTTCCGATCACCATCCTTGCCTGACAGGGCCGTCAGGCGCCGACCAGTTGCACCCACCACAGCTTGCCGCCCGGATCCTGGTGCCAGCCGAGCCCCAGGCCGCGGCCGGCGGGCGCCATGATCACCCGGCGCGTGTCGGGAACCTCCAGCCAGTATTTCAGCACCGTCAGGTCGCCGTCGGCGCCCTCGAACAGGTTCTCGCCGAGGACCTCGCCGAGGTAACCCGCGCGAAAGCCGCGCTCGCGCCAACTCGTCAGGTCCGAGCCGAAATGCCAGGCGCGCTTCTGCACCGACATGTCGCGGGCGTGGGTGTCGGCGGCGGCGCTCAGCTCGGCCGACAGCGCCAACGCGGGCAACCCCTCCAGGGCTCGCGCCGCGTTCACCGCGTCGAGGTGGCGCAGCCGGATCGGCCCGGCGTCGGCGGGCGAAAGGCGCGGCACGCCGCCGGTCTGCTGGCGCGGGGCGCAGGCCGCGGCCAGCGCGGCTGCGGCGACAAGGGCGAGGCGTGACATGGGCACATCCGGCAAATCGTGATCCGACGCCGAGGCTTACTGCGTTTCAACCCCCTGTTCAAACGGATTTCCTCCGCGTTGTCGCGGATATGCTGACCGAAGTGTGAGTTGCGCCCGGTCAATGGCTCCCTTAACATCAACACAATTATTTCAGATCCGAGATGGAGAAAGCCATGTCCGACGAACCGGACCGGAACATGAACAGGCGCGGCTTCGGGCGGCTTGCGGCAGGTGCAACGCTCGCCGCGGTCAGCCTGGCGCCGGGCGGCGCGGCGCTGGCGCAGCAGTTCGCGATCGATCCGCTGCGCGACTTCGTGCCGGACGACCAGGACGGACCGCGACTGATGCGTCGCGTCTCCGGGTCGATCAGTCGGAACTGGCAGGATCATTTTTCGTCGATCGCGGCGGATGCGATCCTGTGCGACATTAACGATCGCACGCTGCACTATTGGGGCTCAGACGGCTTCTACCGCGTCTACCCGACCTCGGTGCCGATGAACGGCGACCTCACCCGCCGGGGGCGGACGACCGTGACGCTCAAGCGGCCCGATCCGGAATGGCGGCCGACCGAGAACATGCTCAAGCGCATTCCCGACCTGCCGACCTACGTGCCGCCCGGGCCGGACAACCCGCTCGGGATTCGCGCGCTCAACCTCGGCTTCCCCGGGGCCTACCGCATCCATGGCACCAACGACATTCGCAAGATCGGGCGGCAGTCCTCCAACGGCTGCATCGGCCTGTTCAACGAGCACATCCTCGAGGTCTTCGACCGGGCGAGCGTCGGAACGCCGGTGTTGCTCATTTGACAACATTCAGGATTTACTCCAGCCCACGGATTTCCTAGATTGATCGTGCGGAGGGATGGTGGCTAATCTCCAGACATTAGCTTGTCCGCTCGCAGGTCCGGGTGAGCTAGCAGTTTCGCAGACCCGCACTCTTTAGGAGGAAAAGAATGAAGCTAATCGTCAGCACTGCGGCGGCTCTCCTGCTGGCCGGCCAGGCCTTCGCCGGCGCGCTCGTGTTCGAAGCGCCGGTCGAGGAAGAGATCATCGTGGCCGAGCCGGAGCCGGTCGGCGGCTTCAACGCTGCTTGGCTGATCCCCGTGATCGGTCTCGCCGCGATCGCCTACGCGATCTCGAACGACGACTCCTGATCGCGGACGGCTGCGCCCGCGCTCCGCGGGCGGCTACGGCAGCGCGCCACCTCGGGCGCGCTAACCGCGTCAAGAGTGCGAACTCTGCAAAAGGCGGCGGAAACGCCGCCTTTTTCTCTTGTTCGGGCTTGTTTGACTTCCCGTTGAGCCGATGGGGCGCAGCCCGCGCCCGGATCCGGTCGAAGCGATCCCGTTAACCCTTTATTCTATTGAAATCAGAGTGTTACGTCTTGTCCGAGTTCGGACACGCTGGACACCCGCGCCCGACGGTTCACCCGGAACCCGAATTTCGCTCCGCCGGGAGCTGGCCCCGGCGGTGCGCCGGCGATCAGGTCCGGCGGCCGGTGAACGGCACGACGATCTCGAGATCGATGACGCCCTGCTGCGGGCCGATCCACTGCAGGCTGCGCCAGACCTGGCCGGTCCGGACGTCGGCCAGATGCAGGTTCTCGAAGGCGCCGGTCGGTCCCTCGCAGGTCTCCGTGACCGCCACGCCACGGTGCCGCGTCTCGACGATCACGATCTCCTGCACTTCCCCGAAGCTGAAGCGGCAGGTGAAGGCGTCGATTCGCCCCTGCGGCGCGAACGCGGCGAACTCGTAGCTGCGCTCCACCTGCTCGGGCCAGCTTGCCGGCGGAATCGGCGTGACCAGCGGGTCGGGCTGGCTCGACCCGGCCGAGAGCAGGTCCCAGCCGATTCCCCGGGATCCGGTGATCCACGAGCCGCGCAGGGTGAAATTCTGCCGCAGCACCGAGGAAAATGTCACGTAGCCGCCGTTCTCGCTCGCCGCGAACAGCAGCGTCCGCGTCGGGTCGTCGAGCAGGCCGATCCGGATCGCGGCGACGTCCGCCCGGGTGAGTGCGGCGCGGGTGACCGGGGTGCGAGGCTTGGCGGTGGCATCGCTGGGGTCGCCGGGCAGGACCTCCTGCAAGGCGGCATCGACGATCGGGTTGAGCTGGCCGTTGCCGCAGCCCGCGAGCACGAGGCCGAGCGCCGCGATCAGGTGACGTCTCATTGCCAGAACGCCCCCCAGGCCCGCGACAGACGGTTGCGGTCCAAGTCCCGCACGATTGGATAGAGCGCATTCGATGTCGCGAGCTGGGCGCCGCCGTCACGCGACACCGAGGTGAGCGCGATCGAGTTGTTCGCCCGGGTCTCGAACGGCACCGTCCAGCGAAACGGCACCTCGACGAACACGCCCTTGTCGAAACTGCCTTCGCCGAAGTCGTCCTCGGTGACGTCCGTGAGCGTGAAGTATCCGCCGACCGACCAGCCGTTCGGGAAGCGCCGGCTCAACGTGAAGGTTCCGCCCCAGTCGCCGGCGAGGTAGCGGCCGGCGTCGACCTGCGCCTCCAGTCCCATGTAGCCGGTGTCCCAATAGACCGAGGCGTGCCCGGTCACCACATCGTAGTCGTAGTAGTCGAAGCCGAACGGATCGTCGTAGTCGCGCTGCGCCACCCAGTTGAGATCGGCCCCGAGGCCCCAGCTCTGATCGACCGGCTTCCACAGGATCTCGCCGCCGACGCCGCCGAACATGCGCTCGAGCAGGCCGACCGACGTCCGGGCGTAGGTGCTGTCGCTCAGCTTGAACAGATAATCGACGCTCAGTTGCGGCAGCTTCGGGTCGTAGCCGGCGAAATACCGCGGCTGGTCGCTGCGCACCGGCGGCAGGCGCGTCTCCGACGGACCCGGATCGTTCGGAATGTTCAGCGCCGGTTGGCTGATGTTCGCGGTGAACGACAGCCCCGGCGCCAGGATCAGTTGCGTCTCGAGATCGATGTTCAGCCCGAGCCGGATCGGATCGCCCGGCGTCAGCAGCGTCAGGAACGGCGCCGGCACCACGCTCCAGATGAACTCAGGATAGGCCGGCCGCACCCCAGGCGCCCTGCGGCAGCGCCGGCGTCGCGCCGGCGATCTCGACGTTCTCCCAGCTGCGCTCGCCGGCGTTCGGCCGGTCGACCTCGGCCTCGAAGTCCGAGCGGTCGATGGTCACCGTGCTGGTGCGCAGCCCGTCCTCCATCGCGGTCAGGCGGAACGTCTCCACCGAGGCCGGCATGCCCGCCTGCAGCACCCGCGCCGTCCGCCCCATCGCCTTGGGGTTCGCCTGGAAGCGCAGGTTGTCGATGGCCACTTCTATCGCCCGCCCGTCCGGGTCGGCGTAGAAGCCCTCGAGCTCCATGCCCTCGGTGCGCAGGATCTCGCGCAGCGCCGTGGCGAGCTGGTCGATCGCCGCCGGGTTCGTCGCCCAGTTCGTGCCCGTCGGCGCGTCGGCTGGCCGGGCGTTGACCGGCAGCGGTCCGGTCCCGAGATCGGGCGGCACCAGCGGCCGCTTCGGGTTGCCGCTGAGCGCGAGGTTCACCCCGACCTCGGAACCGTACATATAATAGGCGCCGAAGGTGACGCCCTCGCGGATGCGATACTCGGCGCCGAAGTTCCACTGCGATTCCGGCACGAAATCCGCGGACGGGCTCCTCTGCTCGCGCTTGTAGTCATCAGACGAGTATTCGACCTTGAAGCTCAGGCCGTCGACCGGCGAGCGCCACTCGGCCCCGCCGAACAGCGCCACGTTCTGTCCCCTGAAGAACGTGTCGGTGGAGAGCTTGCCCCCCTCGCCAAAGTCGTTCTCGCGGTCGCAGGCCCCGTCCGAGAGCGAGCAGAACGGGTTGGTGATCCCGTTCACCCGGCTCAGCCGGCCCCAGCCGAGCCCGAGGGTGAGGGTGAAGTCCTGCACGGTCTTGGTCGCGACGAGATATTCGCTCGAGTAGACGCCGGTGCCGAGAAAGTCGCGGAAACCGAGCCCGACTTCCGGCGTCCACCACCGCCAGTCGCCCTCGCGCCACAGGGTGAACTGCACGTCGAAGCTGCGGTCGAACAGATCGTAGTTCGGGTTGTAGACGCCATTGTCCTGGGTCTGGCCCCAATTCTCGATCGTCGCGTAGCGGATCGCGCCCGCGATCCGCGGCAGGATCTGAAAGCTGAAGTTCCGCCGCTGGGTCTCGCCGAAGTAGCTGTAGGACAGCGTGATCTGGGCGTCTGGCTGCGCCTGTGCCGAGGGCATGTCGATCAGGCCGGTCATGCCGTAGAGATTGACGCTGGGCCGAAGGGTCTGCGCGAGGGACGGCGCGCCGAACACGGCCGCCGCCAAGGTCACCACGATCAGCGTCGGACCCGATGCGCCGCCGCGCCTTGCCATTCGTCCTGCCTTCGTCCCTGGAGCTCCGCGGCTCCTGCGGCTTTTCCCGGTTCTAGCGTTGCTCTCGCGGGAATGGCCAGCGCAGAAAACACCCGTGGCGGATTTCCCGCAGGATTGTGGCCGCGGCGCCCGTCAGCCGCCGGCGGCGAGAATCGCCCGCAGCCCGGCGCGGTAGTCCGGATGGCGCAGCACGACCCCCAGGTCCTCGCGCAGACGCCGGTTGGAGACACGCTTCGATTCCGCGTAGAAACTGCGCGCCATGGGCGACAGCTCAGCCACGTCGAACGGGATCTCGGGCGGAACCGGCAGGCCGAGCAGGTCGGCCGCATAGGCGATCACGTCCTGCGGCGGCGCCGGTCCGTCGTCGGCGACGTTCCAGACCGCGCCGGGGCGGGGCCGGCCGATCGAGGCCGTCAGCGCCCCGGCGATGTCGTCGACGTGGATCCGGCTGAAGACCTGACCCTCCTTGACCACCCGCTGCGCCCGCCCCTCGCGCAGCCGGTCAAAGGCGCTGCGCCCGGGGCCGTAGATGCCGGCGAGACGAAAGATCTCGACCGGCAGGCCGCTCGCCAGCCAGTCCCGTTCCGCCGCCACCCGCCAGCGGCCACGGTCGTTCACCGGGTTCAGCGCCGCGTCCTCGTCAACCCAGCCGCCCTGGCGATCGCCGTAGACCCCGGTCGTCGAGAGGTAGCCGACCCAGTCCGGCCCACGCGCGGCCAGCGCGGCGCGACGCCGCGCCAGCGCCGGATCGCCGTCGGCTCCGGGCGGCAGCGAGACCAGCACATGGCTTGCCGTCCGGATCGCCGCCTCAACCGCCGCCGCATCGTCCCAGTCCACGGGCTCGACGCCCGCCGCGCGCAATTCGGCCGCCCGCGACGCCGCGCGCGTCGTGCCGATCACGCGCCATCCGGCACCCAGGGTTGCAGCCAGCGCGGCGGCCGAGTAGCCATGGCCGAGGGTCAGAAGCACGGGTCGTGTCATCGCGGCGTTCGGTCTGCGTGGCCCGTCCTCGGTCTAGGGGATCGGTCCGCCGATGCACAGAGCCGTCGTCGCGCTGCTGCTCGTCGCGCCCGTTGCGCTGCCGGCACGGGCCGAGATCCGCTCGGCCGCCGACTGCGCGGTCGCCGTCGCCACCGACCCCACCGCGGCGCGCGAGGCGGCAGCGCAGTGGAAGAGCCTCGGCGGCAGCGCCGAGGCCGAAGTCTGCGAAGCGCTCGCGCTCGAGGCGATGGGGGCCGCGGGTTCGGCCGCGCTGATCCTGACGCGCCTTGCCGAGAACCCGCGCCGCGCCCTGCCGCCGGCCCTGCGTGTCGCGATCTACGAGGACGCCGCGCGCCTCTGGCTCGAGGACGGCCGCGCCGATCTCGCCGCCCAGGTTCTCGACAACCTCGAGCGGCTCGCGCCGGTCACGCCGGCCCGGCTGATGCTTCGCGCCCGCGTCGCCGCCGCCGAAGCGGACTGGGCCCGCGCCGCCGAGACCCTCGCCGCGCTGCTGGACGTCGAGCCGGCGAACGCCCGGGCCCGCGCGCTTCGCGCCGCCAGCCTGCGCCTGGGC
>JANOEW010000646.1:0-8760 GCA_031413475.1 Amaricoccus sp. | reverse complement strand
GGCGGCGAGGTCGGGCGGCGTCCGCACCCGCCCGAGCCGCGCCCGCGCCGCGGCGACTTCGGCGGCGGTCGGGACCGGCCCGGCGAGGTCGGCGCGGCCGACCGAGTCGAGGCGCAGCGCGAACGCGAGCCGATCGGACAGCGTGGCCGGCGCGATCTCGTCGGCCTCGGCGCCCTCGTCGAGCGCGATCAGCGTGAAGCCGGCACGTGCGTCCATTGCGGCCCCGAGCCGGGCGGCGAGCCCCGCCGAGGCGCGCTCGGCCATCGGCAGGATCACAACGCGGCCCCCCGCCTCGGCCAGTAGCCCGGGCGCCGCGACCGGGCGGCCCGCGGCCAGCGTCGCGGCGAGGTCGAGCCCGCCCAGCAGCCGCTCGTCGCCGATCCCCGGTGGTAGCCGCAGCGGCGCGCGGTCCGGCGCGAGCGCGCGGTAAAGGTCGGTCCAGGTCGTCTGCGCCGGACCGGAGCGGGCGCGGACGCAAGCGCCGCCGAGGCGCGGGTCGACCGCGAGCAGGGCCGCGGCGAGGACAGCGTCCCGCCAGTCGGTCACGCCGGGATCACCTCGGCGAGCGCGCGCTCGACCCGGGCGGTGGAGCCCGCCTCGTCGAGCGGGTCGCGGCGCAGCCGATGGCGCAGCGCCGAGGGGGCCATGGCGCGCAGATGCGACGGCGTCGCCGCGCTCGCCCCCTCGAGCGCCGCGAGCGCCCGGGCGGCGCGGATCAGCGTCAGCTCGCCGCGCAGCCCGTCGGCGTCGAGCGCGATGCAGAGCGCGGCGCAGGCGGTGAGCGTCGCGTCGGGCGTGGCCACCCGCGGCAGGCGCCGGCGCGCGGCGAGGATGGCGCGGCGGTGGCGGGCGTCGGCGGCGGCCCATTTGCGCAGAAAGGCGTCGGGCGCGCGGTCGAACGCGTCGCGGCGGCGGATCACCTCGACCCGCGCGGCGATCTCGCGCGGCGAGGTCACCTCGACGGACAGGCCGAAGCGGTCGAGCAGCTGCGGGCGCAGTTCGCCCTCCTCGGGGTTGCCGGAGCCCACCAGCACGAAGCGCGCGGCGTGGCGGACGCTGAGCCCCTCGCGCTCGACCACGTTCTCGCCCGAGGCGGCGACGTCCAGCAACAGGTCCACGAGGTGGTCCTCGAGCAGGTTCACCTCGTCGATATAGAGAAACCCACGGTGCGCCCGCGCGAGCAGGCCCGGCGCGGAGGCCTTCTCGCCGCGGGTCAGCGCGCGCTCGAGGGCGAGCGCGCCGACCACCCGGTCCTCGGTGGCGCCGAGCGGCAGGTCGATCACCGGCGTCGGCACGGTCTCGCGGTCCTCGCCGTTGATCGCCGGGGCGTTGTAGGCGGAGCCCTTGGCGATCTCGATCGGCGGCAGCAGCGCGGCGAGCGAGCGCACCGCGGTGGACTTGCCCGTGCCGCGGTCGCCGAACACCAGCACACCGCCGATCGAGGGGTCGATCGCGGCCAGCGTCAGCGCGCGCTTCATCTCCGCCTGGCCGACGATGGCGGAAAACGGGAAGGCTGCGGGCATCGGGATCCTTGGAGCTATTCGGCGACGAGCGCGGGCGCGGCCGCCGGCCTATTCGGGGTCAGCGGGTCGACGCCGCCCCAGCTACCCGAATGCGCCAGCACGGTGAAGCGGGCGTAGAGCTCCTCGGCGAACCAGCCGCCGTCGCGCACCGCCCGGATCGCCGCGGCGTGCGGCCCCTCGGCCCTGGCGAAGCCAGCCATGGCGGCGGCGTCGGGCCAGATCGAGAAGGTGACCTGCTGGACCCAGGGTAACTCGCCGATCCCGGCCTTGAACAGCACGTTCGGATCGGCCCCGATACGCCGCGAGATCGCGGGCGCCCGCGCCCAGAACCGCAACAGCGCCCGCGGCCTAACTGTGGCGCGGGTCAGCGCGGCGACCGGCCCCGGGGCGGGCGCGCCGGGGCGGAAGGGGGCGGCCCCCGACCACAGCCCGCGCGCCGCAATCGGATTTAGATAGAGCGTGAACGCGTCCGCCGCACGATCGCGGTAGCGGCGAAACACCGCGGCGCCCTCGACCTGGGCGCGCGCGCTGTCGAGGTCGGGCCAGGTCGCGAGGATGGCGACGGCGCCGGTGTCGGGAATCGGCGTGAACCCCTCGCCGGTCCCCGCGCCCATCAGCTTGACGAAGCCGACGCCGGGCAGCCGGCGCAGCGGCCGGCGGGCGAGCCCCATCTGGCCGAAGGCCCAGACCCGGTCCCGAAGCCGGGAAAACCGGAAGAAACAAAGGCTCACGGCCTGGTCCCTCGGCGAGTCGAGCGGGTTGGGCGCGGCGTCCATCGGGTGGCAATCTGCCACGGAAAAACCCGACGCGATAGGGGTGGCGGACCGATTGTAAAGCAAACTGGACACTGCTAGCGTCAATCGATGCTGACAACCGTCGACCCCGAGCTGAGGCTGCGCGCCGACCCCGACCGGCGGCCCGTGGCGCTGGTGATCGGGGCGGGATTCGGCGGGCTCGCGGCCGGCGTGCGGCTCGGGGCCAAGGGTTGGCGGGTGCTGGCGCTCGACAAGCTCGACATGCCGGGCGGGCGCGCCTCGGCGATCCGCAGCGGCGGCTACCGCTTCGATCTCGGGCCGACGATCGTCACTGTGCCGCAGGTGTTCGAGGACCTCTGGACGCTCGCCGGCCGCCGCATGGCCGACGACGTCGAGCTGCGCGCGCTCGACCCGTTCTACACGATCCGTTTCCCGGACGGTGCGCGTTTTACCGCGCGCCAGGACAGCGCGGCGATGCGCGCCGAGGTCGCACGCCTGTCGCCTGCCGACCTGTCCGGCTACGACCGGTTCCTGCGCGGCAGCGAAGTGCGCTACCGGTTCGGCTTCCAGGATCTCGGACGGCGGCCGATGCATCGCTTGGTCGATCTGATCAAGGTGCTGCCGAAATTCGCGCTCTTGCGCGCCGACCGCTCGACCTACGCCCACGCGGCGCGGCGGATGAAGGACGAGCGGCTGCGCATGGCGCTGTCGTTCCACCCGCTGTTCATCGGCGGCGACCCCTTCAACGTCACCTCGATGTATTCGCTGGTCGCCTGGCTGGAGAAAGCCTTTGGCGTCCACTATGCCATGGGCGGGGCGGGCGCGCTGGCGGAGGGCATGGCCGGACTGGTCCGTCGCCTCGGGGGCGACCTGCGGTTCGGGGTGGAGGTCGACGAGATCACCACGCGCGACGGTCGGGCGACCGGCGTGCGGCTGACCGACGGCGAGACGATCGCCGGCGACATCGTGGTGTCGAACGCGGACGCGGGGCATACCTACACACGCCTGCTGCGGCGGCTGCCGAAGCGGCGCTGGACCGACGCGCGGCTGAAGCGCACGCGCTGGTCCAACGGGCTTTTCATCTGGCACTTCGGCACGAAGGGCACCCGCGGGATGTGGCCGGAGATCGGGCACCACACGATCCTGAACGGCCCGCGCTACCGCGGCCTGGTGCGCGACATCTTCGTCGAGGGGCGGCTCGCGGACGACATGTCGATCTACCTGCACCGGCCGACCGTCACCGATCCTTCGGCGGCGCCGCCGGGCTGCGACGCGTTCTATGCGCTCGCGCCGGTGCCCCATCTCGGCCACGCCCGGCCGGTGGACTGGGATGTGGAGGCGCCGCGGTTCCTGGCGCGGATGCAGGCGATGCTGGAGGCCGAGGCGTTGCCGGGGCTCGCGCGTCGGGTCGCCGAGAGTCACGTGATGACACCCGTGGATTTCGAGAGCCGCTACTGCTCGCCCTACGGGGCCGGTTTTTCGATCGAGCCGCGCATCCTGCAGTCGGCCTGGTTCCGGCCGCACAACGTCTCGGAGGAGCTGCGCGGGCTCTACCTTGTCGGCGCCGGCTCGCATCCCGGCGCCGGTCTGCCGGGCGTGGTCTCCTCGGCGGAAGTGCTCGACCGGCTGGTCCCGGCCGCCGATGCGCTGGTGCGATGAGCCTGTCGACGCGTCCTGCGCCCGCGGATCTGGAAGCCTGCCGGGCGGCGATCCGGCATGGCTCGAAAAGCTTTCACGCGGCGTCGCGGCTGCTGCCGGCGCGGATGCGCGACCCGGCGCTGGCGCTCTACGCCTTTTGCCGGCTCGCCGACGACGCGGTCGACCTCAACGCGGAGAAGCGGGCGGCGGTGCTGTCGCTGTCGGACCGGCTGGATCGCGCCTATGCGGGGCGCCCGGTGGACAGCCCGGCGGACCGGGCCTTCGCGGCGATGGTTGCGGCCCACGACATGCCGCGGGCGCTGCCGGAGGCGCTGCTCGAGGGCTTCGCCTGGGACGCCGTGGGGCGCCGCTACGCGACGCTGTCGGAGCTGCGCGCCTATTCCGCGCGGGTAGCGGCGGCGGTCGGCGCGATGATGACGGTGCTGATGGGGGTGCGCGAGGCGGACGCGCTGGCGCGGGCCTGCGATCTGGGCGTGGCGATGCAGCTGACCAACATCGCCCGCGACGTGGGCGAGGACGCGGCCGAGGGGCGGCTCTACCTGCCGCTCGACTGGCTGGTGGAGGCGGGCGTCGATCCCGAGGCGTTCCTGGCGTCGCCGATGCCGTCGCCGGCGCTGGCAGGGGTCGTGCGCCGCCTGCTGGCCGAGGCGCAGCGGCTCTACTTCCGCGCCGAGGCGGGCATCGCGGCCTTGCCGCCGTCGGCCCGGCCGGCGATCTTCGCGGCGCGGCTGATCTACGCCGAGATCGGGGCGCGGGTGCGTGACGCGGGCCACGACAGCCTGAGCCGTCGCGCGGTCACCTCGCCGGGACGCAAGCTGGCGCTTGCGGCCGAGGCGATCCTGCGCGCAGGCGCGGCGAGCGTGATGCCGCGCAGCTCGGTCCTGCACGCCCCGCCACTGCCCGAGACCGCCTTTCTGGTGGCCGCCGCGGCGCGCGCCCCGGCGGCGGGCCGCGCCGACCATCTGACCGCCATCTTCGCCGAGCTGCGCCGGCGCGACGCCGAGCGGATGTCGGCCTTCCGCGCCGCACGCGCCTTCGGCGCGCTGGACGCCTGATCCCTGCGCGGCAGGTTTGACTTCCGGCGCGACCTCCCCCATCTCGACTGGTGCGACGGAGGCGCGCCATGACAAGCTGGATCACCCTCGCGGCGTTTTTCGCGGCGTCGTTCGCTGCGGGCGTAACCGGCGCGGCGTTCCCGCCGGGAGTCTGGTACCGCTCGCTGCGCAAGCCGTCCTGGACGCCGCCGGACTGGCTGTTCCCGATCGCCTGGACCACGCTCTACGTCGCCATGGCGGTCGCGGCCTGGCGGGTGGCCGAGTCGGGGTCGCCCTGGGCGATCGCGGGGCTCGCGCTCTGGTCCTGGCAGATCGTGATGAACGCGCTGTGGTCGCCGATCTTCTTCGGCCTGCATAGGCTCGGGGCGGCGATGCTGGCGCTGTGCGGCCTCTGGATCGCGGTCGCGCTCACCGCGGCCGCATTCTGGCAGGCCGACCGGGTGGCCGGTCTGCTGATGGCGCCCTACCTTCTGTGGGTCAGTGTCGCCGGCGCGCTCAACTTCGCGCTCTTGCGGATGAACCCCGAGACCTCGGGCGCGATCCCCGCCCGGGCCTGACCGCGGGCTAGGGCGCCCCGGCGACGTGGCGCTCGAAGAAGGCCAGGGTGCGGGCCCAGGCGAGCTCGGCGGCCTCGGCGTCGTAGCGCGGCGTCGTGTCGTTGTGGAACCCGTGGTTGGCGCCGGGGTAGACATGCGCCTCGTAAATCTTGCCGTGCGCCTTGAGCGCGGCCTCGAAGGCCGGCCAGCCCGCGTTCACGCGCTCGTCGAGTTCGGCGTAGTGGATGAGGAGCGGCGATTGGATCGCCGGGACGTCGGCGGCTTCAGGCTGGCGGCCGTAGAACGGGACCGAGGCGGCGAGGTCGGGATAGGCGACCGCGAGCGCGTTGCAGACCCCGCCGCCGTAGCAGAACCCGACGCAGCCGACCCGGCCGGTGGAGCCGTCGACCGTGGCGAGGTATTCGTAGCCGGCGAAGAAGTCCGCCATCAGCTTCGCCCCGTCGAGCCCCGATTGCAGCTCGCGGCCGCGCTCGTCGTCGCCGGGATAGCCGCCAACCGAGGTCAGGCCGTCCGGCCCGAGCGCGAGATAGCCGGACTTGGCCAGCCGGCGCACCACGTCCTCGATGTAGGGGTTCAACCCGCGGTTCTCGTGCACCACTAGCACCGCGGGCAGCGGCCCCTGCGCGGCGGCCGGGCGCGCCAGGAGGCCGCGGACCGTGCCGTGGCCCGAGGGCGACGGGTATTCGACGACCTCGGTCACGATCTCCGGGTCGTCCGGCGCGACCTGCTGGGCGAGCGCATAGTTCGGGCGGAGCGCGTCGAACAGCGCCGCGGCGGTCACGCCGCCGACCGCGTATTTGGTCGCGTGGTCGAGGAAGGCGCGCTTGGACAGCTTGCCGTGAACGTAGCCGTCGAAGAGTTCGAGCAGACGGGGGTGGAAATCGGCGGCCTTCTTGCGCGGGATCATCGAAGCCTCCTTTGTGTCGGGTGGGGAGAAACTAGCCCGTTGGGGCCGCAAGCACGGGCAAATTTCCGTGCGCCGGTGGTGTCCGAGTTCGGACAACGTGTAATTCACTGACATCATTGAACTAAAGCGTTAACGCCATCAGACGCGCGT
Organism: Amaricoccus sp.; assembly: GCA_031413475.1. Lineage (GTDB taxonomy): Bacteria > Pseudomonadota > Alphaproteobacteria > Rhodobacterales > Rhodobacteraceae > Amaricoccus. The sequence continues at coordinate 2,154 of JANOEW010000646.1, read as the reverse complement.
CACCGGACAGGCAGGTCGAACTTGGCCACGCGGTCGCCTCAGTGGGCGATCCGGCGTAGCGAAGGCGGACCCATCGCGCGCCACCGCCGCTCGGCCCGACACGATCACGACCGTTACGGAAGGTTCACCATGACATTCCTTGAGACGCGGCGTCGGGTCGATTACATTGATGAGGCCGGTGCTGGGCATCCCCGGCGCGCTTGCAAGGAGGAACCCGACCTGACCCAACACATCCCGGCGGCTGCGGCCGCTGCCCCGATGGGCGCAATTTCGCACCATACGGGGTCGCCCGACGGGGGCGCGCTCCTGTCCGCAATCCTGGCCTCGCTCGAAGACGACAAGGCCGAAGACATCGTCAGCATTCCGCTCGCAGGCAAATCCGAGATGGCCGATCACATGGTGATCGCCACGGGGCGCTCGTCGCGTCAGGTGGGCGCGATCGCGGAGAAGCTCGCTGACCGGCTGAAGGCTGACGAAGGCGTGCTGGTGCGGATGGAAGGCAAGGACCTCGGCGATTGGGTGCTGATCGACGCCGGCGACGTGGTCGTGCACGTGTTTCGGCCCGAGGTGCGCGAGTTCTATCAGCTGGAAAAAATGTGGGGGGCGCAACCGGTCCTGCGCCCGCGGCCGGCCGACACGGTCTGAGTCGGGCAAGTCTGAGCCGAGCCGGGGCTTGCGCGTCGCGATCGTCGCGGTCGGACGGCTGCGCGCCGGCCCCGAGGCGGCTCTGGTCGCGGACTACCTGGCGCGGTTCGACCGCACGGGGCGTCCGCTCGGGATCGGTCCGGCGTCGGTGATCGAGGTCGAGGACCGTCGCGGCGGCGGGAAAGCGGCGGAGGCGGCGTTGATCGCGGCGGCGTTGCCACGGGGCGCCGGCATGATCGTGCTCGACGAGCGCGCGACCGCGATCAGCTCGCCGGAGTTCGCAGACCTGCTGCGCAAGCAGGCGGATCAGGGCGCGCGCGACCTCGCCTTCGTGCTCGGCGGGGCAGACGGTCTCGACCCGGGCCTGCGCGCGCAGGCGGATGCCGCGCTGTCGTTCGGGCGCATGGTCTGGCCGCACATGCTGGCGCGGGCGATGCTCGCCGAGCAGCTCTATCGGGCCGCGACGATCCTCGGCGGCGGACCGTATCACCGGGGATGAGACCCGTCAGCCGGAGGGCGTCCGAAATCCGGCCCCTGCGGCGCAGAGTCCGCTGGACCCGTTTGGGGAACCGGTCTAAATCACAGATAATTAGGGTGGGAGTGGCGTTCCCGGCCCCGACGGTCATCATGCCGTCATGCTGACAAAGGAGACCCACGGGTGACCCAGGAGGAAGCTGAGCGGGACGGCGATACCCGACGCGACTTTCTGTTCGTCGCGACCGGCGCCGCGGGCGCGGTCGCGACGGCGGCCGCGGTCTGGCCGCTGGTCAACCAGATGAACCCGAGCGCCGACGTGCAGGCGTTGGCGTCGATCCAGGTCGATGTCAGCGCGGTCGAACTCGGCAGCCAGATCACCGTGAAATATCTCGGCAAGCCGGTCTTCGTGCGCCGTCGCACCGAGGCGAACATCGCCGAGGCCGACGCCGAGCCGGTCGAGGGTCTGCCCGACCCCATCGCGCGCAACGCCAACCTGCCGTCGGATTCGCTCGCGACCGACGCCAACCGCGCCCTCGACGAGAGCGGCGAATGGCTGGTGATGTGGGGTGTCTGTACCCACCTCGGCTGCGTGCCGCTGGCCGACGCCGGCGACTTCGGCGGCTGGTTCTGTCCCTGCCACGGCTCGCATTACGACACGGCCGGGCGCATCCGCCGCGGCCCGGCCCCCGAGAATCTGGCCATTCCGTTTGCGAGTCTCGGCGAAGACGGCGTCCTTCAGCTCGGCTAGGAGAAAGCGATGAGCGGCATCCCGCACGACCACTACGAGCCGAACACCAAGGCCGAGAAATGGCTCGAATCCCGGTTGCCGATCCTGGGTTTGGCGCACGCGACGCTGACGATCCCGACGCCGCGCAACCTCAACTGGATGTGGATCTGGGGCATCGTGCTGACCTTCTGCCTGGTTTTGCACGAGAAACCTTACCTGGGTTTGACATACACTTGAATACGGTAGAGATATCGTAGTCCCGCAAGGGACAGGTGAACAGGTGCTGCATGGCTGTCGTCAGCTCG
>JANOEW010000645.1:0-3419 GCA_031413475.1 Amaricoccus sp. | reverse complement strand
TTTCCGATCGGGCTGCTTTCCGTAAGGGCGACCACGGCGCTGCGCTCGGTGGGAACGTAGCCGATCTCGGCGTTCGCCCAGGCAAGCTCGCGGTTGACCCGGTCAAAGTCGGCGTTGTCGATCTGATCCGGCGGCAACTTCTTGAACTCGACGAGGATGCGTTCGAGGTCGTTGATCTTGATCCGGTTCGCATCGCGCCGCGCCCTGAGGCTGTCGAGATAGTTCGCCCACAGCGTTTCCTGGCCCGGGCCGGACAGGTTGGCGAAGTAGTCGGCGAAGCGGATGCGCAGTTCGATGTCCTGATTGATCGCGGTCGTGAAGAAATCCTTGATATACTGCTGATGCGCCGCCTGCTCGGCCAGCCGCAGCTCGACCTCCTTGCGTTGCCGGTCGAAATGGGCGGTGTAGAACTCGATGAAGCCTGGTATCAGGATCGCCGCCAGGCCGACGATCATCGTACCCAGCACGACCTTCCAGAACCCGAGCCGCGCTTCGTAGTAGCGGAAGTCGAGGTCGGCCGCGCTGGCGACCGTGGTCTGGTTTTCGGTCGGGTCTTCCTGCGCCATCCCGCGTCGTCCCCTTCGACCCGGACGGAGCCGGAGACCGCCGGTGTCGCAACCTTAGCAGCTTCGTATCGCGATTTGAATGCGCCTGACGCCTACAGGCCGATCCAGAGCGCCAGATAGAGAGCCGCCATGCCGCCGAAGATCGCGCCGAGCACGCTGCGGGTCAGCGCGCCGATGGCCAGCGCGACCGCCGCCGCGATCAGCCGGGCGGGGTCGGGCGCGCCGCCGGTCGCCGACGGCCAGACCGTCAGCGGCGCGACGAGCGCCGGCAGCACCGCGACCGGGACGAAGCGCAGCAGCCGAAGCGCCCAGCCCGGCAGGGCGCGGTCGCCGATCAGCCCGAGGAAGGAAAACCGGATCAGGAACGTCCCGAGCCCCAGCGCGAGGATGACGATCCAGACCTGGCTCATGCCCGCCGCTCCAGCGCGGCATCGACCCCGGCGCCGGCGGCCATCGCCAGCGCCGCGGCGGCGAGCAGTCCGAGCGAATAGGGCAGCCCCGCCAGCGCCAGCGCGACGGCGACCGAAACGAAGGCGGCGGCCAGGTGCGCGGGGCTGCGCAGGCCCGGCGCGAACAGGGCGATGAAGGTGATCGGGACCGCGAAATCGAGCGCGAGCCCCGCCGGCAGGCCGCGCCCGATCAGCGCCCCCGTGACGCTCGACGCATACCACAGCGGACAGGTCACCGCGGCGGCGCCGAAAAAGACCGCCGCCTTCTCGCCCGGCGACAGCGCCGGCGTCAGCGCGTAGCGGTTCATCGCCGTCCCGTAGGTCTGGTCGACGAGGCAATAGGCGACGAGCGCGCGTTTCCAGAGCGGGATCGGCCCGAGATGCGGCGCGAGGCTCGCGGAATACATCGCGTGGCGCAGGTTCACCGCGAGCGCGGTCAGGATCACGACGATGGTCGGGGCCTGCTCCTCCATCATCTGCAACGCGGTGAACTGCGAGGCGCCGGCGATCACCAGCACGCTCATGCCGAGGATCTGCGCCATATCCCAGCCCGCCTCGCGCGCCACCACGCCGAACAGCAGCCCGAACGGCGCGACCACGATCAGGAACGGCGCGCCGTCGCGCATCCCCTGGTAGAACGCGCGGCGGAGCGCGGCGCGCGGCATCTCGGTCGGCCCTGTTCCTGCGTGCGCGCCTCGTCTATCGTGCCCGCGACATGAGCCGCAACCCCGCGCCGCCCGCGTATCCTGTCGCGCCCGCACCGGCGCCGCCGCGTCGCACGAGCAGCGTAACCGGCGTCGGCCGATCCGGCTCCGTGGACAGGATCGCATGCTGGTCGACGCGCGAACGCGTCGGCCCCGACGGCAGGACCGCCGTCGAGGACGCCGCATGATCGCGGGCGTCATCCTCGCCGGCGGGCTGTCGCGCCGGATGGGCGGCGGCGACAAGTGCCTGCTGCCGCTCGCCGGGCGGCCGATCCTCGCCCACGTGGCCGCGCGCCTCGCGCCCCAGGTCGACCGCCTGGCGCTGAACGCCAACGGCGACCTGACGCGGTTCGCCGGGTTCGGCCTCGAGGTGCTGCCGGATAGCGTCGCGGGCTTCGCCGGCCCGCTCGCCGGCGTGCTCGCCGGCATGGACTGGGCGGCGGCGCAGGGGATCGGGACGATCGCCACCGCCGCCGCCGACACCCCGTTCTTTCCGAGCGACCTGGTCGCCGAACTGCGCGCCGCCCGGGCGCGCGCCGGCGTCCCGCTCGCCGTCGCCATGACCGAGGACCCCGAACGCGGCCACGCCCCGCATCCGACCTTCGGCCTCTGGTCGGTCGCGCTGCGCGAGGACCTGCGCGCGGCGCTCGTGGGCGGTCTGCGCAGGGTGGTCGACTGGACCCGCCCGCACGGCGTCGCCGCGGCGACGTTCCGCGGCGCGCGCGAACCCTTCTTCAACGTCAACACGCCCGCCGACCTGGTGCGCGCCGAGGCCATGCTGACGGCGCCGGCGCCGTGAGGATCTACGGCGTCACCGGCTGGAAAAACGCCGGCAAGACCACGCTGATGGAGCGCCTCGTCGCCGACATCGCCGGCCGCGGCCTCAGCGTCTCGACGCTGAAGCACGCGCACCACGACTTCGACGTCGACGCGCCCGGCAAGGACAGCTTCCGCCACCGCGCGGCGGGCGCGCGGCAGGTGCTGGTCGCCTCGCGCGCGCGCTGGGCGCTGATGACCGAGCTGCGCGGCGCGCCCGAGCCCGAGCTCGCCGACCTGCTCGCCCAGCTCGCGCCAGTCGACCTGGTGCTGGTCGAGGGCTACAAGCGCGACCGCCACCCCAAGATCGAGGTCCGCCGCGCCGCCACCGCCCAGGATCTGATCGCCGCCGGCGATCCGACGATCGAGGCGGTCGCCACCGACGCGCCGCTGCCCGGCCTCGCGGTGCCGGTCTTCGACCTCGACGACGTGTCCGGCCTCGCCGCGTTCATCCTCGGTCGCACGGGGCTGGCGTGAGCCGGCTGTTCGACACGGTCGTCGTCGTCGACTGGTCCGCCGCCGCGGCGCCGACGCCGGCCCGACCCTCCGCCGACGCGATCTGGACCTGCGTTGCCGGCGAGGCCCCGCGCTACTGGCGCACTCGCGCCGCGGCAATGGACTGGCTTGCAGCGCTTCTCGCCGCCGAGGTCGCGGCCGGCCGGCGCACGCTCGCAGGGTTCGACTTCCCCTTCGGCTATCCGCGCGGCTTCGCCGCGGCGCTGACCGGCCGGCCCGAGGCGCTCGCGGTCTGGGAGCGCCTCGCCGCGCTCGTCACCGACGGCCCCGACAACGCCAACAATCGCTTCGAGGTCGCCGCCGCGATCAATGCGGCCCTGCCCGGGACCGGCCCGTTCTGGGGCCGGCCGGCCGCGCGCGCGCGGCCG
>JANOEW010000644.1:0-1922 GCA_031413475.1 Amaricoccus sp. | reverse complement strand
GTTGCGGCGCGCTCGAACAGCGAGACGACGCGGAGCGTGGTGATCGATCCCAGCGGGGCCGAATGGGTGACTTTGGTAGCGGACATCATTTTGTTTCCTGTGTCGAGCGATGGACCAGACCGTCGCTCGTTGACAACGATTTAGGCCTGCGGGGGCGCCGCTACAATCGCCATTTCCGCATGTCCGCCATGCGTTTTCGGCAAGGGCCTCAACCTTTTGTCAACAGCTCTGCGTGGGTCCGGCGCGGACGGGCCGCACGCGGCCCTTGGCGGGTGTTCGCTTTTCGTGCTAGGCCTTCGCATAAGACGCCGAAGCGACAAGAGCGAGCAGGACAGAAACACTTGCGCGTCATAGGGATCGACCCGGGCTTGCGCCGCACCGGATGGGGCGTCGTCGACGTGCTCGGCGCGCGGATGATCCATGTGGCGAACGGGACCTGCCTGTCCGAGGGGGCCGAGCTGGCGGTGCGGCTGTGCAGCCTGCACACGCAGCTGACCGCGGTGCTGGCGCGGTTCCGGCCCGACGCCGCGGCGGTCGAGCAGACCTTCGTCAACAAGGACGCCGCAGGCACGCTGAAGCTGGGGCAGGCGCGGGGGATCGCGCTGCTGGCGCCGGCGCAGGCCGGGATCGCGGTGGCGGAATACGCGCCGAACGCGGTCAAGAAAGCGATCGTCGGCGTCGGTCACGCCGACAAGGCGCAGGTCCAGCACATGGTGCGCCTGCAGCTGCCCGGGGTGACGCTGACCGGGCCGGACGCCGCCGACGCGCTGGCGATCGCGTTGTGCCACGCGCATCACGCGCGGTTCGACGGGCGGCTGGAGGCGGCGCTGGCGCGCGCCGTGGCGGCGACGTGATCGGCAAGATCAGCGGCCGGCTGGAGTATCGCGCCGCCGACCACGTGCTGATCGACACCGGCGGTGTGGGGTATCTGGTCTATTGCTCGGACCGCACGCTGGCGCAGATGCCATCGCCCGGGAGCGCGGTGGCGCTGTTCACCGACCTGCTGGTGCGCGAGGATCTGCTGCAGGTGTTCGGGTTTCTGACCCTGGCGGAGCGGGAGTGGCACCGGTTGTTGATGTCGGTGCAGGGCGTGGGGGCGAAGGCGGCGCTGGCGGTGCTCGGCACGCTCGGCGCCGAGGGCGTGGCGCGGGCGCTGTCGCTGGGCGACACCACTGCGATCAAGGCCGCGCCGGGGATCGGCCCGAAGATCGCCCAGCGCATCGTGCTGGAGCTGCGTGACAAGTCGCCGGCGGTCATCGCGCTCGGCGCGGCGGGGGCGCGGCCGGCGATGGCGTCGGACGTGGCGGGGCTGGTGCAGGCCGCGCCGCGGATGGCGGTCGTGGAGCGCGACGCGGGCGCGAGCGCGGAGGCGCTGTCGGCGCTGGTGAACCTCGGCTATGCCCCGGGCGAGGCCGCCGCGGCGGTGGCTTCGGAAGGCGGGGCGGGCGGGCTCGACACCGCCGCGCTGATCCGCGCGGCGCTGAAGCGCCTGGCGCCGAAGGCCTGACCCGGTGCCCGAGCCAAATCCCGAGTCAAATCCCGAGTCCGATCCCGGGCCCGATCCCGCGCTGCGCCCGGAGCCGCTGCCCGAGGACGCCGATCGGGCGTTGCGGCCGCAGACGCTGGCCGAGTTCATCGGCCAGCGGACGGCGCGGGCCAATCTCGCGGTGTTCATCGAGAGCGCGCGCCGGCGTGGGCAGGCGATGGACCACACGCTGTTCTACGGGCCGCCGGGTCTGGGCAAGACCACGCTGGCGCAGATCCTGGCGCAGATCCTGGCGCGCGAGCTCGGGGTGAACTTCCGCATGACCAGCGGGCCGGTGCTGGCGCGGGCAGGGGATCTGGCGGCGATCCTGACCAATCTGGATGCGCGGGACGTGCTGTTCATCGACGAGATCCACCGACTGAACCCGGCGGTGGAG
>JANOEW010000643.1:0-2919 GCA_031413475.1 Amaricoccus sp. | reverse complement strand
CGCGCCGGCCTGCGCCTTCACCGCGAGCTCGCGCAGATAGACGACGTAGCCGCGGACCGCGCCGACGAGGTCGTACAGGCCGCGTTCGGCCTTCGGGATCACCCCCTCGCGGCTCAGCTGCTGGATGCGCCGCTCGCTCAGGTCGAGCAGTCGCGCGATCACGGCGATCGGTTGCGCGTTCGTCGCCACGCTCGTCCTCCTGACCAGCAAAAAGCAACAAGATGATACACTTAAGTGCTTGGATCGTGGGTCGATCTACGCATGTGTGGCAGCAAGCAGACGCACACCGGAGACCGACGATGACCCGCCTCACCCCGCTGACCACGCCCCGCCACCAGCTGCGTGCCGAGAAGGTCCGCCGCAGCAAGGAAGCCGCGCTCGGCGCCTTCCTCGCCGCGAAGGCCGAGATCGACGACATGCTCGCTCGCCTGCAGGCCCTCAGCGCCGACCACTTCGAGACCGACCCCGACGCGATCGACTGGGGCCATGTCGGGACCCTGAACCACTACCGCGCCAGGCTGCGCGAGATCACCGACAGCGCCTTCCGCGAAGGCGAGCACGCCGAGTGACAGGAGCGAGCACCATGCACACCAGCACCATCCGCGTCGCCATCCGCAGCCTCAACGAGCCTTGGGACGCGAGCCGCATCCCTGCGGTCCTAGACGAGATCGAAGCCGCGCTCCGCGAGGAAGCCGACATTCCGGCCCGCCTCGCCGCCGACAGCATGACCATCACGATCGACGTGGCGACGGAGCGGCTTCCCGACGCTGCCGGGCTCCTGCGCGCGCTCGGGCTGATCTGACCTCGGGCGATAGCCCGAGCTCTGGCCGCGCCGAGGCGCGGCTCGGGGTCGTAGCAGGTCCGGGATGGTCCCGGTCCTTTGCATGAAGGGACGACAAGATGACGAAGCTCTCCGACACCCAGGCCATCATCCTCTCCGCCGCGGCGCAGCGGGCCGACGGCAATGTGCTGCCGCTTCCCGGATCCCTGCGCGGCGGTGCTGCCACCAAGGTGGTCGGCGCGCTGCTCTCCCGCGGCCTGATCCGCGAGCAGATCACCGACAGCCCGCGCAAGGCCGACGCCGCGATGAACACCATCTGGCGCAACCTGCCCGAGCCGGACGGCCGCGGCGTGCTGCTCTACATCACCCCCGCCGGGCTGGAGGCGATCGGCGTCGAGCCACCTGCCGACCCCGGGGCGGCCGCTGCCGACGAGCCCGCCGCCAGCGCGTCCACGGTCGCAGACGAAGCCCCGGTCGGGCCCGCGCCGAAGAAACGGGGCCGGCCGCGCAAGGCGGCGGCCACGGGCGCGGACGCGGCGCCTGCGCGCAAGACCCGGGACGGCACCAAGCAGGCGCAGGTTATCGCGATGCTCCGCCGCCGCGAGGGCGCGACCATCGCGCAGATCGTCGAGGCCACCAAGTGGAGGTCACACACGGTGAGGGGCTTCTTCGCCGGGGCGCTGAAGAAGAAGCTCGGGCTCGAGGTCAGGTCCGTGAAGGTCGAGGACAAGGATCGAGTCTACCACATAGAGCGCTGACGCACCGGAACGACGCACCGGCCGCCGCCCTCGCGCAGGGCGGCGGTTCTCGTTTCGGCCGCGGCCATAGCCACGCGCCGCAGCGCCAGCGATGGCCATCCAAGCATCTCCGGTCAAACTCTGATAGGCTCGATCCGCCCGCGCGGGGCATGGGCTTGAAAATCAGGGGAGGTTGTCATGGCGGACGGTGTCTACAAGATCGTCGAGGTTGTCGGGGTCAGCGATAAGTCGTGGGAGGACGCGGGCCGGAAAGCCGTGGAGACAGCTTCAGCCTCGCTTCGTGATCTGCGCGTGGCCGAGGTCATGAAACTCGACATGAAGGTCGAGGACGGAAAGGTCACCGCGTTCCGTACGCGCGTCTCGCTCTCCTTCAAGTACGAGGCCTGATCCCGGGCTTGCGCGATCTGCGGCACACATGGTGGCCGCGCCGGGGGATCGCCGCCTCGCAAGGCGGTGGTGTCCCGGTCAGGCTGCACCCCATTGCGCCGCCATCGCCGCGGCGACGCCCGCATAGGTCCGGCTCCGATTGCGCCAGCGCTCGGGCCCCGGCGGCTCGCGGTGCACCCGCGCGTCCCGCCCCTCGACGATCGCGGTCGGCGTCAGGCGCGGCAGGCCCTTCAGCCAGAGGCAGGTCGCCTTGGTCTCGGGATGTCCGAACTGCCAGGGCTGAATGGTCTGCGACGGCGCAGGCATAACGAAGAGCCGCCGGACATGCCCGAGCATGATCGGGTTCTCGACCGCGATGCGCGGGATCGGGGCGGCGAGCATGGCGAGGAAGAACGCCGCCGCGTGCCCTAGATTGGCCCAGCGGTCGCCGTACGCGCCGTTCTCCCGCCGGCAGCCGAGGTAGAGATGCTTCGCCCCGCTGTTGGAGAGGAAGGTGCAGGGCGGGTGCGCGATCAGCAGATCCCAGCCGTCGCGCAGGACGTTGCGGACGTCGCCGACGACATGCGGCCCCGGCCGCTCGGAGGGCAGCAGGTCGCAGGACACCGCATCGTGGCCGCGCGCGCGGAAGGCGTCACGGACCACGCCGGAAAACTCGCAGGCGACGAGGATGCGCATGGGTCGTCACGCCGCCACCGGCTTGCGCGGGCGCGTCAGAGCCTCGGGCTCCGCCGTGTCCACTGCATCGACCGCCGCACCCTGCCGACCGGGTCGCTCGGCCGTGAGCGCGGCGAAGCTGCGGCCGTCATCCTCGAGGGTTGCCTCACTGCCTGTCTCGTCCTGCCAACGCTGGACGATGACATCGACGTAGCGCGGGTCGAGCTCGATCAGCCGTGCGACGCGCCCAGTGCGCTCGGCCGCGATCAGCGTCGTGCCGCTGCCACCGAACGGGTCGAGCACCAGCCCGCCGCGCGGCGACGAGTTGCGAATCGCCCG
>JANOEW010000642.1:0-4676 GCA_031413475.1 Amaricoccus sp. | reverse complement strand
CGCTTCGCGGCGCATGTCGCCGAGCGCATGCGGCGCAGACCGGTGGCGCAGATCCTCGGCCGGCGCGCCTTCTGGGGCCGCGACTTCGCGGTGACCGGCGCGGTGCTCGACCCGCGTCCGGAGACCGAAACCCTGGTCGCGCTGGCCCTCGCCGGCCCTGCGCCGGCGCGCCTGCTCGACCTCGGCGTCGGCAGCGGCGCGATCCTCGTCACGCTGCTCGCGGAATGGCCCGAAACGCGCGGGGTCGGGACCGACCTCAGCCCGGCGGCCCTGGCCGTCGCCGCGGACAACGCCGCCCGGCACGGCGTCGCGGCGCGGGTCGAACTGAAATGCGCCGACTGGGGCGCGGGGCTGGCGGGGCCGTTCGACCTCGTGGTCGCGAACCCGCCCTACATCCCGGCGGACGCGATCGCGGCGCTCGACCCGGAGGTGCGGGACTGGGAGCCGCGTCTGGCGCTGACGCCCGGACCCCGCGGCCTCGAGGGCCATGCCCGCATCGCGGCGGAACTCGACGGGCTGATGACCCCCGGCGGGTGCGGGCTCTTCGAGATCGGCGCCGGGCAAGGCCCCGAAGCGACCGCGCTCTTCCACGCCGCGGGCTTCGCGACGCAGCTTTACCCCGACCTCGACGATCGCGACCGGGTAATCGCGGCGCGGCGGCCGCCGGGGTGGCGTTAGCGCGGATTTTCGCTTGTGTTCCGCCACCGCCTGCTTATATGATACTTGTATCCTGAACCGATCGCTTACTTTTGGTGCCTGACGCGGGCGGATCGGATACGCACCGTAGCATCGGAATCGTTAACCTCTGCGCCGCGAACAGGCGCCCCGGACGCACCCGATCAAGCCAATATGGCGGAAACCCCTCGGCATGAGACCATCGAACAAGTCAAGATCCAGAAACAAATCTGGAAATCTCGGAAGCAATCCGAACAACAACGGCAATAGTAGTAATAACAATAACAGTAACAATAACAATCGCCAGAGGCTCGGAAACATCATCAATCGGGTATTCGAGAGTGCCGGGCCCGACGGCAAGGTTCGCGGCACGCCGCAACAGATCATCGACAAATACCAGGCGCTCGCTCGCGATGCCCAGCTCGCCGGGGATCGGGTGGCTGCCGAGAGTTTCCTGCAGCACTCGGAGCACTACGGCCGAATGCTCGGCGAGGCGCAGGCGCAGCAGAACGAGACGCGCCAAGTCTACGAGCGCGACGACGGGCCTCGCGAGGACAGTCGGCGCGACGATCCGATCCGCCCGGACGGCTACGCCGACGGGCCGCGCCCCCGGCTCAACGAGCAGCCGCAACCGCAACCGCAGATACAGCCACAGCCGCAGTATCAATCGCTGAATCAGCAGTCGCAGCGGCGACCGCAGCACCAGCCGCAGCCGATGATCGCCTCGAGCCTGACGACGATCGACCCGGACGACGGCGATTTCGGCGGCTTGATCGAGACCCCCGAGAGCGCCGCTTTGCCACCGCTCAAGCCCGTCCCCGTAGCCGCCGCCAACGGCGCGCTCAACGGCGCCCACCACGCGGCGTTCGCCGAGGTCGTCACCGAGACTGCCCCAGAGACTGCAGCGGTTGCTGCGGCCGAGCCAAAAGAACCCGTGAAGCGCAGCCGCGTTCGCCGCAAGGCGTCCCCTCCCGACGGCGAGCCTTCCGGCGTCACGGACGAATAGGGCACTTTAAACCAAGGTTGTTCCGGTTTGGCGGTCCGAAAATGCCCTGACTCCATGAACCAGAGTAAAAAGGACCAGACTGGTTCAGTCTGATTCCCTTTGCTGTTGGCTCAGGCCCCGCGCTCGGCGACGACGCGCGCCAGCCGGCAGAACGCGTCGAGGCCCAGGGTCTCGGCGCGGGCGGTCGGCTCGATCCCGGCCTCGTTAAGCATCGCCTCGGTTTCGGGCCCCAGGCCGCGCAGGCTGGCGCGCAGCATCTTGCGGCGCTGGCCGAAGGCGAGCGCGACCACGCGGGACAGCGTCGCCGGGTCCGCAGGGAACCGGGGAGCTTCCAGCCGGTCGAACTGCACCACGGCGCTGGTGACCTTGGGTTGCGGGACGAAGGCGCGGGCCGGGATCTCGAACACGATCCGCGCCGAACTGCGCCACTGCGCCAGGATCGACAGCCGCCCGTAGGCCTTGGAGCCCGGCGCCGCCACGATCCGCTCGGCCACCTCGCGCTGGAACATCAACGTCAGGCTGGTCCAGAACGGCGGCCAGACCGGCGGCGTCAGCCAGCGCACCAGCAGCTCGGTGCCGATATTGTAAGGCAGGTTCGCCACGATCCGCACCGGCGGCGCCAGCAACGTCGCCGGGTCGATCGCCAGCGCGTCGCCCTCGATCACCTCGAGCCGGCCAGGGTAGGCGGCGGCGATCTCGGCCAGCGCCGGCAGGCAGCGCGCGTCGCGCTCGATCGCCACCACCCGCCGCGCGCCCTCCGCCAGCAACGCCCGCGTCAGCCCGCCCGGACCCGGCCCGATCTCCAGCACGTCCACAGCCGTCAGATCACCCGCCCGCCGGGCGATCTTCGCGGTCAGGTTGAGATCGAGCAGGAAGTTCTGCCCCAGCGCCTTGCGCGCCCCGAGCCCGTGCGCCGCGATCACCTCGCGCAGCGGCGGCAGGCCGTCCGGGCCGTCGCTCACCCGGCCGCCGCCCGCCGGGTGCCGAGCTCGGCCGCCAGCCGCAGCGCCGCGATCAGGCTCGAGGGATCGGCGCGCAACTCGGCGGCGATGTCGTGCGCGGTGCCGTGGTCGGGCGAGGTGCGCACGAAGTCCAGTCCCAGCGTCACGTTGACCCCGCCGGCGAAATCGAGCGTCTTCAACGGGATCAGCGCCTGATCGTGGTACATGCACACCGCCGCGTCGTAGCGCGCGCGCGCGGCCGGGTGGAACATGGTGTCGGCCGACAGCGGCCCTTCGAGCTCAAAGCTCTCGGCGCGTAGCCGGGCCAGCACAGGCACGATGATGTCCACCTCCTCACGGCCGATCGCTCCGCCCTCGCCGGCGTGCGGGTTCAGCCCGGCCACGGCGATGCGCGGCGCCGGCAGGCCGAACTCGGCGACGAGCGCCGCGCGCGTGATCCGCAGCGTGCGTTCGAGCAGCGCGACCGTCAACGCGCCGGGGACCGCGGCGAACGGCAGGTGCACGGTGACCGGCACGACCCGCAGCATCGGGGCCACGAGCATCATCACCGGGTGCGGTGCGCCGCTGAGATGCGCCAGATACTCGGTGTGCCCGGCGAACGCGAAACCCGCGCCCTCGATCAGCGCGCGCTTGTGCACCGGGTTGGTGCAGAGCGCCGCCGCCGCCCCCGACCGGACCAGCGCCACGCCGCGCTCGATCATGGCGACGACCGCCGGGGCGTGGGCGGCCTCAAGTCGGCCGAGCGCGACCGGGCAGGGCAGCGGGTGGTGCAACACCGGCAGCCCCTCCGCCATGGCCGCGGTCGCGGCGCAGGGCTCGGATATCGGGCGGATCGGGACGCCGAGCCGCGCGCCGAGCGCGGCCATGTGGCCCTCGTCGCCGATCAGGAAAAACGCCGGACCGCCGCGCAGCGCCGCCCAGGCGCGCAGGCTGATCTCGCCGCCGATCCCCGAAGGATCGCCGAGCGTCAGCGCGAGGGGAAGGCTCATCGCTCGACGATCAGCGCGTCGCGCAGCAGCTCCTGCAGATAGCCCTGGCCGAAGCTGGTGATGCGTTGGGCGAAGACCTGCTCGCGCAACTGGTTGCGCACCTCTTCGTCCGGCACGTCGGCGGGGCGTGCGCCGCGCGGCTCGGAGCGGATCGCGTCGAGGCGCAGGATCGCCACGCCGCCCGAGATCGGGACCGGCCGGGTGACGCCGCCGGGACCGAGCAGCAGCACCTGCGCCCGGATCGCGGGCGGCAGCGCAGCGGCGGGGATCGGGTCCATGCGGCCGCCCTTGCCGGTGATGATGATCTTTTCGGGGTCAAAGAGCTTGCAAAGATTGCCGATACCGACCCCGAGGGTTCGCCCGGCCCGCTGGTAAATGCCTCTCAAGGCAGGATTGCCGCCCTTTGCCTCGGCCAGGACCTCTTCAATGGTCAATGGCAATGCACTCTCCCCTCTCTGCCACCCGCCGCCGTTGATGACCTCTTTTGCCTCCCGCAGGATGGCATTGTTGCCGCAGATGGCCTCCAGGCAGCCGGTCTGGCCGCAACGACAGAGCGGGCCGTTTTCGTCGACCACGGTATGGCCAAATTCCCCGGCAATGCCGCAAGATCCACGAAAAATCTTGCCGTCCAGAACCAATCCGGCACCGATGCCATGCTCGGTGGTAATGAGTAGAAAATTGTCGGTGCCCCGACCGATGCCGAACCACTGCTCGTAGATCGCCAGGGTATTGGCACTGTTTTCAACATAGACCGCCACCCCCATCCGTTCGCGCAACCGGTCGGCCAGACCAATATTCTTCCAATTATAATTCGGGACAAAGTGCACAAAACCGGTCCGCGAATCAATGAGGCCGGGGATGGCCACACCGATCCCGGAAATCTGTTTCTTGGTGAAGTCGGCCTGCCACAGACAGGTATGCACCGCATCGATCAACACCTCGACCATTTTTTCGGCGGGGTAGGTATCCGGTTCCAGCATTTTCGTGTGGGTCTTGAGGATACCGGCCTGAAGGTCCATGAGCACCACACAAATCTGATCGACC
>JANOEW010000641.1:0-4440 GCA_031413475.1 Amaricoccus sp. | reverse complement strand
ACTTGCCGCAGCCCGACGGTCCGATCAGGGCGGTGACCTTGTTCTGGTAGATGGGCATCGTGATGCCCTTCAGCGCCTTGAAGTCGCCGTAGTAGAAGTCCAGTGATCGCGACTCGGCCTTCAGGCGCAACTGCTCGTCCGCGTCCTGCGCCGGGTCGCGGCCGGAAACCGTGGGATCCAGTGTCACCATTTGATTTTCTTCCTCACCTGATAGCGCAGGTAGATCGCGAAGCCGTTCATGACAAGGGTCATGGCGAGCAGGACCACGCCAGCCGCCGCCGCGTTCAGCTGGAAGGCCTTGTCCGGCCGCGATACCCAGTTATACATCTGGATCGGCAGGACCGTGAACTCGGACATGACCCAGGAGAAGTTGAGGAACGGAAACTCGCCCGACACCGGCGGCGGCGGCAGGAACGCGATGAAGGTCAGCGCCCCGATCGTGATGAGCGGCGCCGTCTGGCCGATCGCCTCCGCCATGCCGAGGATGATGCCCGTCAGGATCCCGCCGCGGGAGTACGGCAGCAGGTGGTCCGAGATCATCTGCCAGCGGGTCGCGCCCATCGCGTAGGCCGCCTCGCGGATGTGGCCGGGCACCGTCCTGAGCGCTTCGCGCGACGACACGATGACGATCGGCAGGATCAGCAGCGCGAGCGCAAGACCGGCGGTCAGCACGGTCTCGCCGAATCCGAACAACTGGACGAAGAGTCCCAGTGCCAGCAGGCCGTACACGATGGACGGCACGCCCGCGAGGTTGGTCACGTTGATCTCGATGAGATCGGTGAGAAAGTGCTTCTTGGCGTACTCCTCGAGGTACACCGCGGCCCCGACGCCGATCGGCACCGCGGAGAACATGGTCACGAGCATCACCATGGCGCTGCCGACCCATGCGGAGAGAATCCCCGCCTCGGAGGCACGGCGCGAGGGAAAGCTCGTGAGGAAGTTCCACGACAGCCGCGGCGCGCCGTCGATCAGGAGGTCGAGGAATGCCGCGATGAGCACCAGCACCGCGAAGGCCGTGCAGAGCACGCCGGCGGCGGCGAAGACGACCTGGTTGCGCTTGCCGCTGGCGATCAGCGAGCGGATCTCGCTGACCCGCGGGTCCGGAACCGTCGGGGCGACCGCGTTCATCAGTAGGCCTTCCGGAAGCGGCGACGCAGGAAGTGGCCGGCAACGTTGAGCACCAGCGTCATCACCAGCAGGATGAGGCCCGCCGCGAAGATGCTGCGGTAGGCGACCGATCCGTGATCGAGGTCGCCCAGGCTGACCTGCGCGATGTACGCCGTGAGCGTCGCCGCGGCATCCATCGGATTGAACGTGAAGCTCGTGTTCTGCCCGGCAGCGATCGCGACCACCATGGTTTCGCCGATGGCCCGCGCGGCGGCCAGCACGTACGCGGCGACGACGCCCGACACGGCGGCCGGCATGACGATCCGCAGCGCCACCTGCAGCTTGTTGCTGCCGACGGCGTAGGCGCCCTCGCGCATGCTCATCGGCACTGCACGCATGGCGTCCTCGGACAGCGACGCGATGGTCGGAATGGTGGCCACGCCGACCACGATGCCCGGGACCAGCATGTTGAAGCCCGGCAGGCCCGGCAGGATCGTCGCCTGCAGCAGAGGCGTGACGAACAGCAGCGCGAAGTAGCCGAACACGATGGTCGGTACCGCCGAGATCAACTCCAGCGCGGGCTTGATCACCTCACGCGCCTTGTGGGGAGCGAACTCGGAAAGGTAGATGGCGATGATCGTGCCCATCGGGACCGCGACGAGCAGCGCGATGAACGTGACCGTCAGCGTGGCCGACACCAGCGGCAGGACGCCGAAGCTCGGATTGGCGAACAGCGGGGTCCAGACCGTGCCGGTGAGGAAGTCCCAGACGGAAACGAGCTGGAAGAAACCGATCGACTCGTAAACCAGGATGACGGTGATGGCGATGGTCGTGAACACGGCCACCAGGCCAGCCATCATCAAGATGAACTCGATCAGCCGCTCCTTGAGGATGCGACCCCGCTTGTGATCCAGGGACTCGGCCACCGGTCCCGCCACGGCGACCGACGCGATCGCGGCTGATTGCGACATGTCAGGAAACTCCTTCAGGAGAAGGCGCGGATCGGTTTTCGCGCACCGGGCTGCCGGCACGACCCGGGGGGGCCGCCTGCCCGGCGGCTGCGTCCCCGGTGGTCGGTACTGCCTGCGGTTACCTGGCTTCCATCTTCATCAGCTGATCGATCGTCACGCCGACGAGGTTCTCGCCGCCGAACTTGGTGCCGGCCCGGTTCTTGGCCAGTGTGTCGAGGTTGTACGTGTACGCCGCCGCGGGCAGCGGCACGTACTTCACTTCCTTGACGAGCTTCTCGGCAACCTGGTTGTAGAACTCGGCGAATGCGCGCACCTCGGGGCGCTTGGCAGCGCTCGTGCTGACGTAGATGAAGATCGGTCGCGAGAGCGGCTGGTAGGTGCCGTCGAGGACCGACTCGAACGACGGGGCAACCGCCTTGCCGCCCTTCCAGGAGATGGGCAACGAGCGGACCTTGTCGCGGTTTTCCGAGTAATAGGCGAAGCCGAAGAAGCCGAGGGCGTCGGCATCGCGCGACACGCCCTGGACCAGCACGTTATCGTCCTCGGAGGCCGTGAAGTCGCCGCGGCTGGCCTTCGACTTGCCGGTCACCGCCTCGGTGAAGTAGTCGAACGTGCCCGAATCCGTGCCGGCGCCGAAGAGCTTGATCGGGCGATCCGGCCACGCCGGGTTGACCTGGTTCCAGCGCATGATCTTGCCCTGGGCGGCCGGTTCCCACATCTTCTTGAGGTCGTCGATCGAGATCTGCGTGAGCCAAGTGTTCTTCGGATTCACCACGACCGACAAGGCATCGAATGCCACCGGCATCTCGAGGAAGACGACGCCGTTCTTCTGGCAATCGGCGATCTCGGCCTTGGTGATCGGGCGCGAGGCGTTCTGCACGTCGCTCTCGCCGCGGCAGAACTTCTTGAATCCGCCGCCGGTGCCGGAGATGCCGACCGTGACCTTGGAGCCCTTCCTCGCCTTCTGGAACTCCTCGGCCACCGCCTCGGTGATCGGGAACACGGTCGACGAGCCGTCGACCTTGACGAGCCCCTGGGCGAACGCGGGGGCGGAGAGTGCCGTCGCAAGCGCGCCGGCGAGAATCGTGAACTTGAGGGACATGGTGCCTCCGTAGGTCGACAAGCGGACTGACGGAGGCTAACGACCCCGAATGACAGGTTCGTGACAGAGCGGTGACCAAATGTGACAACCCTCCGGATCACGCCATGCGATCCCCGTGGCAGCGGCGGACCGCAGGGCGGGCTTCGACGAAGGACAGCCAGCGCCCGGCCGGCATGCCGGCGAGGCAGGCGACGGTCGCGGCGATGCCCCCCCCGCGAGGTCGTCGAGTCCGAGCGTCACCTTGATGCCCCGGCGTCAGGCGCACCCGCAGCAGGTCCGGTACGCCGTGGTCTGCGACTCGCGGGGTTCAGCGGCGAGCGGTCGGCGCTCGGCCGGGAGAGGCGGGTGACGCTGGCTGCGATGGGGAACGGCGCGTCGCCGCTCGGGGAGTTACCGCAGATGGGACGCGCAGATGACAGGGATGACCCGGGACGCGGACAAAGCCCCGCCCGGGCGCGGAGCGATCAGGGCGTCCATCCTTCGGCGAGCTTCATCCGCTGCACCTTGCCCGAGGCACCCTTCGGCAGCGCGTCGACGAAACGGACATGACGCGGCGCCTTGTATCGGCCCAGTTCGCGCAGGCAGTGGGCGTCGACCTCCTCCCGCGCGAGTGTCGCGCCCGGCTTCACCACGATGCAGGCGAGGATCTCCTGCCCGTAGTCGCGGTCGGGCACGCCGACCGCCGCGGCCTCGAGCACCGCCGGCAACTTGAGCAGTGCCTCGTCGATCTCGCGCGGCGCGATGTTCTCCCCGCCCTTGATGATCAGCTCCTTCGAGCGCCCGGTGACGAAGTAGAAGCCGTCGGTATCGCGGTAGCCCAGGTCGCCGGTGGCGAGCCAACCGTCGGACGACAGCGTGGCGGCGGTGGCCTCGGGCGCGCGGTAGTAGCCGCGCATCACGTTGGGGCCGCGCAACTGGATCTCGCCGCGCTCGCCGTCGGCCAGTACGCGGCCGTCGCGATCGACCACGCGTGCCTCGACCGCGAGCGGACGCCCCGGACTGCCGATGCGACGCTCGTCCAGGCGCATCGGATTGCAGAACGCCACCGACGCGCATTCGGTGAGCCCCATCGCTTCGATGACCGGGATGCCGAAGCGCTTCTCGAACTCGCGCTGCTGCTCGGGCGGCAACGGCGCCGAGGCCGAGCGCGCGAAGCGGATGCCGCGCATCGCGTCGCGCTCCTCCGCCGTCGGGTCGGGCGCGTTGAGCAGGTAGGCGACGATCGTCGGCACCAGGTTCAACCAGGTCGGCCGGTAGCGC
>JANOEW010000640.1:0-2793 GCA_031413475.1 Amaricoccus sp. | reverse complement strand
CTCGAAGCCTGCCGTTACCGCGACGCCGGAACCCGGGGCGGTGAGGAAGGTGACGATCCCTGTGGCTGGATCGATCGACCAGCCGCTGCCCTGCGACACCCCGCCCAGCGCGACGACCACCGTGCCCGCGACCGGCTTCGTGATCGTCCGGGTCCAGGATTGCGCACCGGAGGCGTAGCGCTTGGTCAGCTGGAACGCAGTCTGCGATCCCGTGCCGGTGCCGATCGGTTGGTCGGTTGCTGCGATGGCGGCCGAGGGGAGCCCGGAGCGATAATCCGACCAGTCCTTGAACCGGAAACCGTGCAGGCGGCCGTTGCGGGCCTCGAAGAAGGCGACAACGGCAGCCAGATCGTCGGCGCGGCGGATGCCGTAGGCCACATCATAGCGGCGGCGCGAGTTGGACCAACTGGCGTTACGCTCTTCATCCCCCGAGGCGAGGGTGACGATCTGCGTGCGCCGTTCGGGCCCGCCGCGTGCGCCGCGGCTGATCGTGTCCGGAAACCGGACCTCGTGAAACGCCATCAGAGGTTCCTCCGCCCGGCATGCACCGCACGCGCGATGTCCGCCGCGACCTGGCTGCGCGATTGCCGGAAGCTTTGCGCGTCGCGCGCCTGGATCGTCACGTTGACCGCACCCTGGCCGTAGCCCCGGGCCTCGTCGAGCGACAGCACCCGCTCGCCGCGCTGCAGGATCGCGGGCACCTCGTCGGCGGCGAGGCCTGCCCAGCCACCTGAATGCATTCGGGGTGCACCGAGGAAGGCGGCGGCCGGGACAGCCCGGGTTGCCACGTTTGCGCCGACCGTGCCACCCTCGTGGAACACGCCTGCCAGTGCCTGGCCGACGGCGCCGCCGCCCAGCGCGCCCGACAACACGCCCGCCAGCGGTCCGAGAATGAACCGGCGCGCGGCGAGCTTTGCCAGATCGGCGATCATGCTGGTGACAAGACTGCTGAAGTCGAGCTTGCCAGTCCTCACGAAGGTGGCGAGGGCGTCCTCGGCGGAACGGAACGCACCGACAAGGCTCGCACCGATGTCTTTCCCGATGTCGCGGGCGCTGGCCGCGTATTGATCCAGGGCCTCGACGGCGAGGGCCCAGCCCGCTGTAGCCGCCTCGCCGCCCTCTGCCGCGTCCTGCCCTGCTTGACGTACGGCCCTGCCCGCGCGCCCGGCGGCGGGCACGACGGCTTCGGCCCCCGCGGCGACCTGCTCGAACTTCGTGGTCATCAACCCTTCGGCATTGGTGATGGCGAGGTCGATCAAGGCGCTCTCTGCGTTGAGCTTCTGCAGAGCCAGCCGATCCAGCTTGATCGCCTCGGAAAACTCGGCTGCCATGCCGGCGTCGTTGCCGCGGGCGTAGCCGGGGACGTCCTGGATCGGGAGTTCACGGCTGCGGTCGAACTTGTCTGCAATCTCGACGCGTCGGATCTGGAAGGCCTCGAACTCGCGGTCGATCCCGGCCTTCAGATTGGCGGCATCGGACGCCTTCTCCTTCCGCCGGATGCGCAGGAGTTCGAGTTCGACGGCGAGGATCTGCTTGCGCGCCTCGAACTCCGCCGCCGAGTTCGCGATCACCAGTGTTGCCGCCGAGGAGGAGGCCCCGCCGGTCTGGGAGATCGCTGCGTTGTAAGCGCGCTGCGTCGCCTCAAGCGCCGAGACGGCACTTTCGACAGCACCAATCGAGCCACCCGCGCCGAGCATCTCTTCGACGACCGCGGCGGTCGCGTCCGCCGTGTCGAAGAGCGAGGAGGCGAAGGGAATGAAGATCGCCGCCGCCGCACCGGCCACGGCCCCCATTACCCCCAGCCCGCCCAGGAGTTGCGGAAGTTGCTGCGCCAGTGCCCGGCTGGCGCTGGTGCCGCCCGCAACCTGCACGGCGAGGTCCTGAATCTGGAAGGCGGTGTTTGCTATCGCCGCCCGGCCGGTGCCGCTGGCCCGTTCGATCTGCCCGAAAGCCTGCGCGCCGTCGCGGCCGAGCTTGCGGAAGGCGTTGCTTCCCGTCGTCCCGATCCGGCGCAGCTGGTCCTCGACATCCTTGCCGCCGACAACCCCAAGGCGGACGGAGACCTTCCGTTCAGCCATCGATCCGTCCTCCCTTGTCTACTTGCCCTCGGGCTTGTTCGTTCATCCGTCGCACCATCACCGCCTCGATGCCGGGCAGCCATTCGGCCACGAGGCGCGCATCCACGCCCAGCGCCCGGGCGAGTTCAAAAGCGGCAACCAGGTCGATCCCGACAACCGCTCCCGGGATCACCCGCATCTGGCCGCCAAGGCGCTGCACGAGGTCCCAGACCTGCCAGCCTTCCGCAGTCCGCGGCTGGTTCAGCCGGGCGGGGCAGTCGGCGCAGCGCCGGGCGCAGGCGGCGCAATATCCGGCGCCCCCGCCGAAGTGCCAGTCGGCCAGGGCGCAGAGCCGTTTCCCTCCTCACCCAGCAAAAGCCATCGAGCGATGAAGCGTTCGTTGAAGGCCTCATAAATCGGCCAGAGGTCGAAGAGCGCGTCGATGGTCGCGTCATCTGGTTCGACCGGAGCGCCTTCGGCATCGCCGACACCCTCCCAGGAGAGGATGGTCCGCCGCGCGATAGCTTTCACTAGGGCGGCGGCAATCTCCTGAGCCTCGGCATCGATCAGCTCGTCGGCCTCAAGATCGGCGCGGGCGGCCGAGAAGATCGCCGCCGTCAGTGGGCGGATCAGAACGGTCACGCCATGGGTGAGGTCGAGCCGTTCGGGCTCGCGCGAAAGGGTCAGGCTGATCATGGTCAGTAGCTCGCTACAGTGTTGGTGAGGACGGCGGTGC
>JANOEW010000639.1:0-7745 GCA_031413475.1 Amaricoccus sp. | reverse complement strand
AGGCCTCGATCATGTAGGTGTGGATCGAGAAGACCACGGCGCGGGTGACGGGAAGGCGCATCAGGACCTGGCGCTCGACACGGACGAAGCGGCCGGCGCCGGGCTCGGGGGTGTAGCGGGCGAATTCGGGACGCGGATTGTGCAGGTCGTGGGCCGAGTAGACGAGCAGGTTGGCGCGCATCACCGGGGCCTCGGGGCGGATGAGGTCGAACATGCGCTGGACGCGGCGGGCGATGCCCTCGTCGTAGGGGGCGACGGGTAGGTGGATGCGGGCGAGGCCTTGGCCGAGCTTTTGTGCGAGGGTCCAATTAGATGGAAAGCAGAGGATCGCGCCAGTGAGGACGTGTTCGTCGGCGCTTTCGGGCTTTTCGAGGATACAGAGGTCCTCCTGGACGAGGCGGCCCGCGGTCAGGAGCGGCGGGCCGTCGAGGGGGGCGGCGACGCCGTCGGGGCGGCGCAGGGCGTCGCCGTCGCGGACGTAGCCGGGGACGCCCTCGAGGTGGGCGAGGACGACGTCGAGCAGTTCGCGCGCGGCGGGTTCGGCGCCTGGGAGCAGGGCGTGCACCTGCCCGGGGCGCTCGGCGATCAGCGCGTCGCGGTAGGCCATCTGCGCGGGATAGACCTCGTCGCGCTGGAGCCAGTCCTTGGCGTCGATCGGCGTCGTACCGGGCAGGCGCAGGTTGTGCTCGTTCATCCACGGGGCGAGGGGCAGGGCGTCGTGCAGAATCTCTGGCATCGCAATCCCCTTTGCCCGCGCCTGCGGACAAGATATAGATGGCAGCGAGCAGTCCCGCGCCATCAATGGCGTAGGCGGGCGCAAAAGAAAAGGCGCGCGACATGGCCCACGCCCCCGATCTGTTCGGCGACGACCCCGCCTCGCGGGCGTACGACGCCCATGCGATCGAGGTGCTGGAGGGGCTGGAGCCGGTGCGCAAGCGCCCGGGCATGTATATCGGCGGCACCGACGAGCGCGCGCTGCATCATCTGGTGGCCGAGGTGCTCGACAACGCCATGGACGAGGCGGTCGCGGGGCATGCGACGCGCATCGAGATCGAGGTGCACGGCGACTATTCAGTGACGATCCGGGACAACGGCCGGGGCATCCCGGTGGACCCGCATCCGCGGTTCCCGGATAAGTCGGCGCTGGAGGTGATCCTGTGCACGCTGCACGCGGGCGGCAAGTTCTCCGGCAAGGCGTATCAGACGAGCGGCGGCCTGCATGGGGTGGGCGTGTCGGTGGTCAACGCGCTCTCGGACCGGCTGCGGGTCGAGGTGGCGCGGGGACGTCAGCTATGGGCGCAGGAGTTTTCGCGCGGCCACCCAACCGGGCCGTTGCAGGTGCTTGGCGCGGCGCCGAACCGGCGTGGCACCAGCGTGACGTTTCACCCGGACGCGCAGATTTTCGGCGTCGGCGCGCGGTTCAAGCCGGCGCGAATGCTGCGGATGGTGCGCTCCAAGGCGTATCTGTTCTCGGGGGTGGAGATCCGCTGGCGCTGCGATCCGGCGCAGGCGGTCGAGGACGTGCCGGAGACGGCGGTGTTCCACTTCCCCGGCGGGCTCGCCGACTATCTGGGCGAGCGGCTGGAGGGGGCGCAGACCTACGCCGACCGCCCCTTCGCCGGCAAGGTGGCTTTCGCGGAGCGCTTCGGGGTCGACGCCGTCGGCTCGGTGGAATGGGCGATCAACTGGACGCCGCAGCGCGATCCGTTCGTGTCGAGTTACTGCAACACCATTCACACCCCGGAGGGCGGCACCCACGAGGCGGGGTTCTGGGCGGCGGTGCTGAAGGGGGCACGGGCCTACGGCGAACTGGTCGGCAACCGCAAGGCGGCGGCGATCACCCGCGAGGACGTGATGGCCGGTGGCTGTGCGATGATCTCGGTGTTCATCCGCGAGCCGGAGTTCGTCGGCCAGACCAAGGACCGGCTGGCGACGCAGGAGGCCGCCCGGCTGGTCGAGGGCGCGGTGCGCGACCACTTCGACAACTGGCTGGCGGCGGACACGCGCACGGCGGGCGCGATCCTCGACTATCTGGTGCTGAAGGCCGAGGAGCGGCTGAAGCGGCGGGCCGAGAAGGAGACGGCGCGCAAGACGCCGGTGAAGAAGCTGCGGCTGCCGGGCAAGCTGGCGGACTGCTCGGGCGGGCGCGAAGGGTCGGAGCTGTTCCTGGTCGAGGGCGACAGCGCGGGCGGCTCGGCGAAGCAGGCGCGCGACCGGCGCACGCAGGCGGTGCTGCCGCTGCGGGGCAAGATCCTTAACGTGCTGGGGGCCGCGTCCGCGAAGATGACCGGGAACCAGGAGCTCGCCGACCTCTGCCAGGCGATGGGGGTCGCCGCCGGGTCGCGGTTCGCGCTGGACGACCTGCGCTACGACAAGATCATCATCATGACCGACGCGGACGTGGACGGCGCGCATATCGCGGCGCTGCTGATGACGTTCTTCTTCACGCAGATGAAGCCGCTGATCGATGCGGGGCATCTGTTCCTGGCGGCGCCGCCGCTGTTCCGGCTGACTCAGGGGGCGAAGTCGGTCTACGCCCGGGACGAGCTCGAGAAGGCGCGGCTACTGGCCAAGGGTCTCGGCGGGCGGGGCAAGATCGAGGTCTCGCGCTTCAAGGGGCTCGGCGAGATGATGCCGGCGCAGCTGAAGGAGACCACGATGAGCCCGGCGACGCGGACGCTGATCCGGGTGACGGTGGCGGACGATCTCGGCGCGACCGGCGATCTGGTCGAGCGACTGATGGGAAAGCGGCCCGAGGCGCGGTTTCAGTACATCCAGGAGAACGCCCGGTTCGTGGAGGAGCTGGACGTCTGAGGCTGGGGTTCGCACGCGTGCGAAACCTATAAGTCATTGATATTGATCGAGTGTGTGGCCGGTAGTCCCAGAATGCCGATCGGCTTGGCCCGAGCTTGTTGCGGTTCAATTACCAATCGGCCACTGTCGAGAAAGGTGGGAGGCGAGCGAACCATGCTGACGCACGACGACCTGAGAGCGATCCCGCTGTTCGCGACGCTGGGGGAGGCGGAGATCGCCGAACTCGGGCGCAGCGCCGCCGACATTCACCTCGGGGCGGGCGAAACCGTCGTGCACGAGGGCGACGAGGCCGCGCTGCTCGTGGTGCTGCAGGGCAGGCTCGACGTAACCAAGCTGGTCGACGGCATCGAGCGCAAGATCGGCGAGCGCAAGGCGGGCGCGCTCCATGGCGAGGTGCCGCTGGTGTTCGGCACCCGCTACCAGAGCGGCGCGCGGGCCGCCGAGCCGTCGCGCGTGCTCCGCGTCGACGCCGAGCACTATTACCGGATCGCCGCCGCCGCGCCCGAGATCGCCCGGGCGCTGGACGCGCTGGCGCGCGAGCGCATCGGCGGGCTGCAGTCCATCGCCGCCGAGGCGCGCCCGGCGCTGGTGACGCTGGTCGGCGCGCGCGCCGATCCGGTCTGCCTCGACCTGCGCCGGTTCTTCGAGCGCAACGCCATGCGCTACGAGTGGCTGACCCCGGATGCGCCCGACCTGGCGGAGCGCTGGCGCGGCGCGCCGCTGACCGGCGCGTTTCCGGCGGTGCATTGCGCGGACGGCACCACCCTGTTCCAACCGACGGTGCGGGCGATCGCCGACCGGCTCGGCCTGCCGACCACACCGCGCTTCGCCGACTATGACACCGTGGTGATCGGCGGCGGCCCGGCAGGGCTGGCGGCGGCGGTCTACGGGGCCTCGGAGGGGCTGCGCATCGTGGTGATCGAGCGCGAGGCGCCCGGCGGGCAGGCCGGAACCTCGTCGCGGATCGAGAACTACCTCGGTTTTCCCGGCGGCATCTCGGGCGCCGAACTGGCGGACCGGGCGCATCGCCAGGCGGTGCGCCTCGGCGCCGAGATCCTGCGGACCCGCACCATCGCCGGGATCGACCCCGACCGTCGCACGATAACGCTCGACGGCGACGAGACGCTGCGGGCGCGCACCACGATCCTCGCCACGGGGGTGAGCTGGCGACGCGTTCCGATCGACGGCTTCGACCGGCTGATCGGCAAGGGGGTCTTTTACGGCGCCGCGCGCAGCGACGCGAGTGTCGCCCAGGGGCTCGACGTGCATCTGATCGGCGCGGGCAATTCGGCCGGACAGGCGGCGATGAACCTCGCCAACCACGCGCGGTCGGTCACGCTGGTGGTCCGCGGCGACGCGCTGGAAAAGAGCATGTCGCAATATCTGGTCGACCAGATCCGCGGCAAATCCAACATCGTGGTCGCGCTGCGCTCCGAGGTGCAGGCGGTGCACGGCGGCGACACGTTGACTGCGGTCGACATCGTCGACCGGGCTTCGGGGCAGGTGCACCGCCACGATAGCGGCGGTGTGTTCGTGTTCATCGGCGCCGACGCCGAGACCGGCTGGCTGCCCGACGCCTTTGCCCGCGACACGCGCGGGTATGTCCTGACCGGGGCCGACCTGGTCAAGGCCGGGCGCTGGGCCGAAGCGCGTGACCCGTATCTGCTGGAGACGAGCGTGCCCGGGGTGTTCGCCTGCGGCGACGTGCGGCTGAGCCCGGTCAAGCGGGTCGCCGCCGCGGTCGGCGAGGGCAGCATGGCGATCGCCTTCGTGCACCAGTTCCTGCAGGGCGCGGCGGCGCCGGCCAGGGCGCACTGACGGGGATGGCGGTGCCCGGCGCGCCGCGGGCGGGTCAGCGGGCGGCGCGCCAGCCCGCGGCTTTGGCTTCGGCCTGGTCGCGAAAGCAGCGCTCGCCGCGCACGGGGTCGATCACGGTCCGGGCGTAGTCCCGCGACACCGGCGTGTGGTAGATGCGGGCGCCCCTGGCGTTGATGTTTCCCTTGATCGGGCAGCCGCTCGCGGAGTTGGCCGCGGGCGGGGCCTCGCCGGCCGCCGGGCGGAAGCCCTGGGCGCGGCGCCAGTCCCAAGCGGCGATGGCGGGGCCCTGCCAGAGGCCGAGACCGGCGGCGCGGGCCTGGGCCTCGAGCGCCGCGTAGGCGTCGCTGTATTGCAGATAGGCCCAGGCGAGGCCCTCGCCGACGAGAGCGGCCCCGAGGTCGGCTCCGTCGACGGCGCAGGTCGCAACCACGCGGCCATATCGGTCGCGGTCCAGCGCGGCGCAGACGAGGTCGCGGCCGTCGATCAGCGCGGCGAGGCGCGCCTTGGCCGCGGCGCCACAGGCCCAGTCGCGGCCGTCGGCCGCGCCGCAGGTCTGGGCGGTCTCGGGGGCGTCGACGCCGAACAGGCGGACGCTGCGGCCGCCGAGGTCGAGGGTGTCGCCGTCGAGCGCGCGCCCGCGCCCGGCGAACTCGGCGGCCGCGGGGGAGGCCAAGGCGGCGAAGACGGCGAGGGCGGCGAGGGCGGCGAGGGACGTGCGCAAGGACTGGCCTTCGAGCCAAGGACGGCCGGGATCGGACGACCTAAACCAGAAGGTATGGTTAATGCCAACGGCTGCGCGGGTTGGCTCAGGTGAACTTCGCGAGGGAAGGCGAGCGATGGCCCGCGTGCGGGCGTGGATCGCCGGCTAATTCGCGATCGCGCGCAGCCGCGCACGCAGCGTGTCGCTGCGGCGCGTGGCAAACAGCACGTCGTCGACCCGGCTGGTGCCGTCCGCCTCGGGCGTCACGACCAGATACTCGGTCCAGGCCGGCGCGGCCCCGTCCGGACCGCTGCGACGGACCTCGACGATTGCCGCGTTCCGGGTGCGCGCGGTGCACACCGGAACCTGGTTGGCGTAGCTCTGAAACAATGTCGGCGGCGCGGCGGCGCCCGCGGTCGCAAAGGCGAACTCGATCTCGCGCGCCAGCGATGCGCTCAGGAGCGGCTGCATCGCGACCAGTTCCCCCGCGGTCGAGCGTGCGCAGAACTCCGCGCCCAGCGCATCCCAGTCGAACGACTGCGCGCCGGCCGCGCCCGATCCGACGGCCACGGCGGCGAGCGCTGCTTGCACGACGCGCCGGGCGATCAAAGCACGCCCACCGCATCGAGCCCCAGCAGCAGCGCCGGCGGCAGCGCCGCGCGCTCAGCGGCCGATCCCAGGTCGCGCGGCGCGTCGGCCGGCCGCAGGTAACGCCAGCCTTGGAACGGTCGCCGCGGCTGCGGCGCGGTGCGCACGATGCGTCGGTCGAGCAGGATCGCGCAGCGGCGTACCCCGTCGGCGCCGTCGCGTGGCTCGAGCCCGAGGATCGCCTGGCGCGCCTGCACGATGCCCTTGATCACCCAGTAGAGCGAGCCGCCGGCGCGCAGGTCGGCGGCGCGCTTCGGCCACATCCGGGTCACATGGGCGCAGGCCGCGCCGCCGAGCTCAGTCAGGCGTTCCGCCTGCCAAGCCGCCAGGTCTTCGACCGACTCCGCCCCAACACACAGCTTGATAAGATTGAGCTTCGCCTCGGCCATGACGCCCCAGATGCAGCGGATGATTCCAGACCAGCGCACAAGATAGCGGGATTTCCGCCCGCGTCACGCGGTTTTTCCGACGCTGCGCGCATTGACCGACCAGCGGCGCGCGCCTATCCTCACGACCCTCCGATCCAACGAAGGGCCTCCCGCATGAACAAGCCGGACCTGCGCGCCTTCGACGCCGCCGGTGCGCTCGGCTGGCAGGAGGTCAGCCTCGACGTCCTGCGCGAGAAATACGCCAAGGGCCTCGAGCGCGACCTCAACGGCCCCGACATGGCCCGCGCCGTGCGCCGTCGCGTCGCCCGCGCGCTCGCCGCGGTCGAGGCCGATCCCCCCGCCTGGGAGCCCCACTTCCTGAAGGCGCTCGAAGACGGCTTCATCCCCGGCGGGCGGATCAACTCGGCGGCCGGGGCCGGCATCGACGAAGTCACGCTGATCAACTGCTTCGTGCAACCGGTGGGCGATTCGATCTCCGAGAGCACCGACGGCAAGCCCGGCATCTACATCGCTCTGCGCGAGGCGGCCGAAACCATGCGCCGCGGCGGCGGCGTCGGCTACGACTTCTCAGCGATCCGCCCGCGCGGGGCCCGGGTGCGCGGCACCGCCAGCGCCGCCTCCGGGCCGATCAGCTACATGCACGTCTTCGACCAGTCCTGCGCCACCGTGGAATCCGCCGGCGCGCGCCGCGGCGCCCAGATGGGCGTGTTGCGCTGCGACCACCCCGACATCATGGAGTTCGTCTCGGCCAAGCGCCAGGCGGGCCGGCTCAACAACTTCAACATCTCGGTCGGCGTCACCGACGCGCTGATGGCCGCGGTCGAGGCCGACGGGCCGTTCGATCTCGTGCACAAGGCCGAGCCGTCCGCCGCCCAGATCGCCGCCGGCGCCCATCGCCGCGACGACGGCCTCTGGATCTACGCCACGATCCAGGCGCGCGAGCTGTGGCGCACCGTCATGCGCAACACCTACGAGGCGGCCGAGCCGGGTGTTCTGTTCCTCGACCGGATCAACGTCGAGAACAACCTGCACTACACGGAGACCATCGAGGCGACCAACCCCTGCGGCGAGATCCCGATCCCCGACCACGGCTGCTGTTGCCTCGGCTCGATCAACCTGACCCGCTACGTCGCAGACCCGTTCACGCCCGAGGCGGACTTCGACCGGGCGAGCTTCGTCGCGACGGTGACGACGGCGGTGCCGCCGGCGGCGATGGCGTCGCGGCCGGCCTTGGTGGCACGCTGGGCGACGGCGGCGTGTACGTTGGTGAGCAGCACGTCGCGCGCGAGCGTGCTCTTGCCGGAGCCGCTGACGCCCGTCACCGCCACCAGGCGCGCGATCGGCACGGCCACGTTGAGCTGCTGAAGGTTGTGCAG
>JANOEW010000638.1:0-5436 GCA_031413475.1 Amaricoccus sp. | reverse complement strand
ATGCGGTAGGTCAGGTAACGCGGGCTCGCGCGAAAAAACGCGACGCTCGCATAGCCTCCGGCGGGCAGTTGGGGCGACCGAGTCCAGTGGGGCACGGTCCGCGGTACTTACCTCGATGGTGATGTC
Organism: Amaricoccus sp.; assembly: GCA_031413475.1. Lineage (GTDB taxonomy): Bacteria > Pseudomonadota > Alphaproteobacteria > Rhodobacterales > Rhodobacteraceae > Amaricoccus. Next base: position 5,310 of record JANOEW010000638.1, on the reverse strand, counting down.
TTTGCGCATCCACCGAGACTCGCACAGGGCGCCCGCCGTGGGAATCCTTCGTCAGGTTCTATCCACTAGCATCCTTCGCGCCCCAGCGGAATTGGAGCGGCGCGCCGCCAAGCCCCTGTTGCGCTCTCGCCGAGGCGAGGTAAGAGGGTCTATGACCCTCACCATCGCCACCTGGAACATCAACTCGGTGCGCTTGCGCGCCGAGACCGTGGCGCGGTTCCTGCGCGAGGAGGGGCCGGACGTGCTGTGCCTGCAGGAGACCAAGTCGCCGATGGAGAAGCTGCCGCTGGAGGCTTTCGCGGCGCTGGGCTACCGCCACGTCGTGGCGCGGGGGCAGAAGGGCTACAACGGCGTGATGATCCTGAGCCGGCTGCCGCTCTAGGACGCGGGGTCACGGGAGTTCTGCGCCAAGGGCGACGCGCGGCACGTGGCGGCGCGGCTGGAGTCGGGCGTGGTGATCCACAACCTCTACGTGCCGGCCGGGGGCGACCTGCCGGACCCCGCGCTGAACCCGAAGTTCCGCCACAAGCTCGATTTCCTGGCGGAGCTGCGCGGATGGTTCGCGGAGGCGCAGCCGGAGCGGGCGGTCCTGGTGGGCGATCTCAACGTCGCGCCGCGCGAGGACGACGTCTGGAACCACAAGGCGTTGCTGAAGATCGTCTCGCATACCCCGGTCGAGGTCGAGAGCCTGGCGGCGGCGCAGGGCGCCGGCGGCTGGGTCGACGTGACGCGGGCGCATATCCCCGAGGGGCGGCTCTATTCCTGGTGGAGCTACCGCGCGCCGGACTGGGCCGCCGTCGACAAGGGGCGGCGGCTCGACCACGTCTGGGCGACGCCGGACCTCGCCGAGCGCTCGGGCGGCAGCCGGATCGCGCGCCACGTGCGCGGCTGGGAGGCGCCGAGCGACCACGCACCGGTCCTGGCCGAATTCGATGTCTGACACGATGTTCCGCGCGGAGACCGACGGCGGGGTCGCGCGGATCGTGCTCGACCGGCCCGAGGCGCACAACGCGCTCGATCAGGCGGCGATGCGGGAGCTGACGGCGCTGCTCGATGGCTGGGCGGGGCGGGACGACCTGCGCGCACTGGTGATCACCGGGCGGGGGCGGAGCTTCTGCGCCGGGGCGGCGCTCGGCGACGTGGCCGGCGCGGACTGGAGCGAGAACCCCGCTGACCGCGGCCTGCGACGCGCTGGAGGCATTTTCCGCGCCCACGCTGGCGGCGCTGAACGGCGGGGTCTACGGCGGCGGCGTCGAGCTGGCGCTCGCCTGCGATTTTCGCGTCGGCGTCGTCGGGATGCGGGCGTTCGTGCCGCCGGCGCGGCTCGGGATCCATTACGAGCCCGCGGGCATCCGCCGGGCGATGACGCGGCTGGGCGCGCAGACGGCGCGGCGGATGTTCCTGCTGGCCGAGAGCTTCGACGCCGACGCGCTGCTGGCGGCCGGGTTTCTCGACTGGCTGGAGCCGCCCGGCGAGCTCGACGCCAGGGTGGAGGAGATCGTGCAGTCGCTGATCGGCCTCGCGCCGCTGGCGGTGCGGGGCATGAAGCGGACCATCCTGGAGCTGTCGCGCGGGACGCTGGACGAGGCCGCGGCGCGGGCGCGGATCGCCGCGTGTTTCGCCTCGGCCGACCACGCCGAGGGGCTGGCGGCGCAGCGCGCCCGCCGTCCGCCACGGTTCACCGGGGCATGAGCCCCTTGCAAGGAGGCTTTCGATGATCCGACACCTGGTTCTGGTCCGCTTCCGACCCGAGGTGACGCCGGAGGACAAGGCCGCGCTGATGACCGCGCTCGACGCGCTGCGCTTGCATCTTCCCGGCATGCTGGCCTTCACCCGGCTGGCCAACGTCAGCCCCGAGCACGCGGTGGTGCACGGGTTCCTGGACGGCTTCGCGGTCGAGTTCGCCGACGCCGCCGCGCGCGACGCTTATCTGGCCGACGCCGAGCATCGCGCGCTCGGCGCGCGTCTGAGCGCGGCCTGCGTCGGCGGCGCCGACGGCGTCGTCGTGTTCGACCATGCCGTCTGACGCCGCGCCGCGCGCTCTGCTGCGCGGCCTGTTCGACGCGGCGGTGGCGGCGGCGATGCCCGAGCGCCGCATCCGGGCGCATCTGCCGGCGAGGCCGCGCGGGCGCACGGTGGTGGTCGGCGCCGGCAAGGGCGCGGCGCAGCTGGCCGCGGCGCTGGAGGCGGCCTGGGAGGGGCCGCTGAGCGGCGTAGTGGTCACGCGCTATGGCTACGGCGCGCCCTGTGCGCGGATCGAGGTGCTCGAGGCGGCGCATCCCGAGCCCGACGCGGCGGGGCTGGAGGCGACGCGGCGGCTGTTCGCGGCGGTGGCGGGGCTGGGGCCGGACGATCTGGTGATCGCGTTGATCTGCGGCGGCGGATCGGCGCTGCTGCCCTGCCCGCCCGCCGGGATGACGCTCGCCGACGAGATCGCGGTGAACCGGGCGCTGCTGGCGTCGGGCGCGCCGATCGCCGAAATGAACGCGGTGCGCAAGCACCTGTCGGGGATCAAGGGCGGGCGGCTGGCGCGGGCGGCGCATCCGGCGCGGGTCGCCTCGCTGATCGTCTCGGACATCCCTGGCGACGATCCGGCGCTGGTCGCCTCGGGGCCGACCGTGCCCGATCCGGCCGGGCCGGAGGCGGCGCGGGAGGTGGTGCGACGCTACGGGCTCGAGCTGCCGGCGGCGGCGCTGGCGCATCTGGCGAGCCCGGCGGCGGCCGCTCCGGACCCGGGCGATCCGGCGTTCGCGCGGGACACGGTGGCGGTGGTCGCCTCGGCGGCGGTGTCGCTGGAGGCGGCGGCGGCGGCGGCGCGCTCGGCGGGGATCGGCGCGGCGATCCTGTCGGACGCGGTTGAGGGCGAGGCGTGCGAGGTCGGGCGGGTCCACGCCGCGGTCGCGCGCGAGGTGGCGCGGCGCGACCGTCCGTTCGCGAAGCCGGTGGTGCTGCTGTCGGGGGGCGAGACCACGGTGACGCTGAAGGGCCGCGGCAGGGGCGGGCGCAACGGCGAGTTCGCGCTGGCCTTCGCCCTGGGGATCGACGGCGTCGCGGGGGTGACAGCGCTGGCGGCGGACACCGACGGGATCGACGGGTCGGAGGACAACGCTGGCGCGATCGTCGACGGCGGCACCGTGACGCGCATCCGCGCGGCGGGCGGCGATCCGCGCGGGCTGCTGGCGGGCAACGACGCCTGGACGGCGCTGGACATGGCGGGCGACCTGCTGGTGACGGGCCCGACCGGGACCAACGTCAACGACTTTCGGGCGATCCTGATCGTTTGACCTCGACCGAGGGACCACGTGAGGAACCGGTTATATGCCCGTTTTTACTACCTTTTTCGGCGCCTTCCGCAAGCCGATCATCGGCCGTTCGGGGCGTTTGGCAGGCTGACGTGGAAGACGGCGCCGTCGGGGCCGGTGCGTTCGAGGGTCAGGGTTCCGCCATGGCCCTTGACCAGTTCGGCGGCGATGACGAGGCCGAGGCCGGACCCGCCCAGGCGCGCGCCGCCCCGGAACGGCTGAAACAGGTTCTCCTGCGCCTTCGTCGGCAGCCCCGGCCCGCTGTCGGCGATGCGAAGGATCAAACGGTCGGCCTCGATCCCGGCGGTGACGGTCACGCGGCCGGGGCGGCCGGTGGCGTCGATCGCCTGTGCGGCGTTGCGCACCAGGTTGGTCAGCACCCGGAACAGCTGGTCGGCGTCGGCGCGCGCCCGCAGGTCGGGCGGGACTTCGGACACGATGCAGACGCGGCCGTCGGTGGCGGCGGTCTCGTTCTCGACGACCTCGGCGACCAGCGGCGCCAGCAGGACCGTCGCGAGCTCGGGCGGCGGTTCTTCGGCGCGACCGTAGGTGAGCGTGCGCTCGCACAGCGTGATGGCGCGGGCCAGCGACGCCACCAGCTTCGGCGCGGTGCGGCGCACCGCCGGGTCGCCGCTGGTCTCGATGCGGTCGGCGAGCAGCTGCGCGGTGGTCAGCAGGTTGCGCAGGTCGTGGCTGATCTTCGCCACCGCGCCGCCGAGAGCGGCGAGGCGGTCCTTTTGCTTGAGCGCCCCGGTCAGGCGGCGCTGCAGGTCCTGGAGCGCGGTCTCGGCCTCGCGCAGTTCGCGAAGGTCGCTTTCGGGCGCGATGATCCGGCTCGCGTCCTCGGGCGCGTCGCGGTAGGCGGTCATGTGGTCCACCACCCGGCGCATCGGCTGGACGATGTAGTAGCGTGTGGCCAGGAACAGCAGCGCCGCGGTGGCGAGGATGATCGCGAGCGACAGGTACAGGATGCGCCGGCCGTAGGCGATCATGGCGGCGCGCAACGGGCCCTCGGTCAGCGTGATCTCGACCTCGCTGGCGGGGCCGAGGTTCGGGCGGCCGATCACCCGGATCACCCGCTCGGCCGGGGTGAAGTAGACCATCAGCGCGTCGCGCATCAGCTGCAGATCGCCGGCGCGCTGCAACTGGTAGGTCGCCGAGGGTGGCATCGGCATCGTGCTGGACAGCACCAGCTCGCGCACGCCTTCGCGGCGCAGCACGACGTTGAAGACGTCGGCGGTGTCGAGAAGCAGACGCTGGAGGCCGGGGGCTACCTCGTCGTCGGGTGGGGTGGCGAGCTGGGCGAGCGCGGCGAGCTGGGCGAGCTCGAGCCGGTTCTGCAAGTTGTCGACGCGGAACCGCGCGACCGAGGGCACGAAGATCAGCACCTCGGCGATGATCACGAAGACGATCATCAGGGCCAGGTAGCGCCCCGAGAGGGTGTTGAAAAACATGCGTGATCCCGACCGTCGCGCCTGGTCGACGAGTCTATGCCCAGCGCCTGCGTCGGACAAGGCGGGCACGCGGGATGAATTGACTTCCGCGGGCGGCGCGCCTAAAGGCGGGGTTCCGAATTCGCGGCCCGCGTGCGCGCCGCAGCGGCCGGGGGGCCGCGATCAGGAGACGTGAGATGAAACGCACCTTTCAGCCGAGCAACCTCGTGCGCAAGCGCCGCCACGGCTTTCGTGCCCGGATGGCCACGAAGAACGGCCGGATCATCATCAACCGCCGCCGGGCGCTGGGACGCAAGCGCCTGACGGCCTGACGCCGGGGCGGCGGCGATGCTGACCCTGACCCGGCGCGCGGACTTCGTCGCCGCTGCCCGGGCGCGTCGGCGCGGCGCCGCGGGGTTCACCCTGCAGGCGCGGCAACGCGGGGTGGACGAGCCCGACGGGCTGGTGCGGGTCGGCTATACCTGTTCGAAGAAAGTTGGCAACGCCGTCGCCCGCAACCGCGCCAAGCGGCGGCTGCGCGCCGCGGCGCGCGCGGTGCGGCCCGGCGCTGGTCG
>JANOEW010000637.1:0-3752 GCA_031413475.1 Amaricoccus sp. | reverse complement strand
CGGCCTATGCGCTCGCCCGCATCCAGTACCGGCCGAAGTTCGGCACGATCGTCGTGTTCGTCCTCGCCATGGCGGCGGCCTTCGCCACGGTCGGCTTCGCCGGCGTGGACTGGCGGCTCGCGGTCGCGTCGGCGGTCGCGGTGTTCGTGCTCACCGCCCGCGCGCTCGGCCCCCGCTTCAAGCTCCGGCTCAACAACGGCGACATCCTGTTCTGGATGATCTCGCAGCGCATCCTCGCGCCGATCGTCGTGGTGATCCCGATCTACATGATGTTCCAGTCGGTGGCGCTGCTCGACACGCATCTCGCGCTGATCCTGGCCTACGCCGTGGTCAACCTGCCGATCGTGATCTGGCTGATGTACGACTTCTTCGTCTCGATCCCGATCGACCTCGAGGAAAGCGCGCAGCTCGACGGCGCGACCCGGCTGACCACGTTCTGGGAGATCGTGCTGCCGCTGTCCCGGCCCGGCCTCGCCGCTACGACGCTGCTGGTGATGATCCTCGCCTGGAACGAGTACCTGCTGGCGCTGTTCCTCTCGACCTCGCGGGCGCAGACCATGCCGATCCTGGTGGCGGCGATGAACGCCGGCGAGCGTGGCGTGCTCTGGTGGAGCATGTCGGTGGTAATCATCGTGATGATCATCCCGGTGGTGCTGCTGGCGCTGGTGCTGCAGCGGTTCATCTCGCGGGGCGTGCTGCTCGGAGCGGTGAAGGGATGAACCGGCAGGCGCCGCCCACGGCAAAGCTCGGATCGAACGCCAAGCGGCTGTCGCTGCGCGGGCTGAACAAGTCGTTCGGCACGGTCCACGTGGTGAAGGACCTCGACCTCGACGTCGAGCCGGGCGAATTCCTCGTGCTGCTCGGCCCCTCGGGCTGCGGCAAGACCACGGCGCTGCGGATGATAGCCGGGCTCGAGCAGGCGGACAGCGGCACGATCCGCCTCGGCGACGCCGACATCACCGACGTGCTGCCGAAGTACCGCGACGTCGCCATGGTGTTCCAGTCCTACGCGCTCTACCCGCACAAGACCGTCGCCGAGAACATCGGCTTTCCGCTCAAGGTGCGCGGCGTCGCGCCGGAGGCGCGCGCCGCGGCGGTTCGCGAGGCCGCGGCGCAGGTCCAGCTTGGTGAGCTGCTGGAGCGCTTTCCGCGCCAGCTGTCGGGCGGGCAGCGCCAGCGCGTGGCGCTGGCCCGGGCCATGATCCGGCGACCCTCGACCTTTTTGATGGACGAGCCGCTATCGAACCTCGACGCCCAGCTGCGCGGCTTCATGCGCGCAGAACTGAAGCACATGCAGCACGAGCTGGGGGTGACCACGATCTACGTGACCCACGATCAGATCGAGGCGATGACGCTGGCGCATCGCATCGCGATCATGAACGGCGGCGTGCTCCAGCAACTCGGCACGCCGCGCGAGGTCTACGATCACCCGGCGAACCTGTTCGTGGCGGGCTTCATGGGCTCGCCGCCGATGAACTTCGTCCAAGGCGAAATCTCGGGAGGCCGGTTCCAGGCGCGGGACGTGGACCTGCCGCTGAGCGGCGGCGCGCCGGATCTCGGCCGGGTGACCCTCGGCTTCCGGCCCGAGGACGCCGAAGTGGTTCCTGCCGGGACCGGGCTGTCCGACGGCCGGGTCTACGCCGCCGAGATGACCGGCGAGCAGACGCTGGTCACGATCGAGAAGGCCGGGTCGACGCTGACGATCAAGATGCCGAAGGACTACGACGTCGCCTACGACAGCTCGGTCGGCGTCCGCTTCCCGCTCGGCAAGGGGTTCCTGTTCGACGCCGCGTCCGGCCAACGCCTGAGCGCGCGCCTTGCCGGCGCCTGACGCGAACCGTCCATCTGGCCTCGGAACCCGACGCGCGCCGCGCGCCCGCCCCGGACGGGCGACGATGCGCGCGACGCGGCTGTTCCGGCCGGGCGACATCCGATGCGTCGAGGCCCCGATCCCCGACCCGGCGCCGGGCGAGGTTCTGGTCCGGATCGAGGCCGCGGGCATCTGCGGGACTGACCGGCATCTGTTCAGGGGCGAGTTTCCCTGCGCGCCGCCGGTGACCCTCGGCCACGAATTCTCGGGGATTGTCATCGGCCGGGGCGCCGGCGTGACCCTGCCCGAAGGTGCCCGCGTCACCTGCGATCCGAACGACTGGTGCGGGCGCTGCGACGCCTGCCTGCGCGGCCGGGTGAACCTCTGCGCGAACAACGTCGCGGCCGGCATCCACCGCGACGGCGGCTTCGCCGAGTTCGCGGTCTTTCCCGCGCGCAAGGCGATCGTCCTGCCCGCCGGGCTTCACCCTCGCCACGGCGCCTTCTGCGAACCGCTCGCCTGCACGCTGCACGCGGTCGACATCGGCGCCCCCGTGCCCGGCGAGCGCGTCCTGATCCTCGGCGGCGGCGTGATCGGGCTGCTCGGGCTCCAGCTCGCCCGCCTGGCCGGCGCCGAGACGCTGCTGCTTACCCGCCACCCCGCCAAGCGCGCGCTGGCGGCGTCGCTCGGCGCCACGGCCGCCGCGGCGACGCCCGCCGAGGCGCTGCGGATCTGGCCCGAAGGCGCCGACCTCACGCTCGAATGCGCCGGCGTGGCCGAGACCGTGGCGGGGGCCGCCGCCCTGACCCGCACCGGCGGCCGGGTCGTCGTGCTCGGGGTGCTGCCCAAGGGGGAGACGGTTCCGATCGAGCCGTTCGACCTGCTGTTCCGCGAAATCCAGCTGCGCTTCGCCTTTCTCAACCCGTTCACGCAGGCGCGCGCCGCCGACCTGATCGCCAGCGGCAGGATCGCGGTCGATCCGCTGGTGTCGCGCACGATCCCGCTCGAGGCCGCGGCCGAGGCCATCGCCCATTCCGCGCGGCCCGGCGAAGTGCGGGTGCTGATCGATCCGGGCGCGTGATCTCAGCTGCGCGCGGCCAGCAGGTTGGAGAGCCCGGCGGAGCCGCCCGAGGTGGCGTTCCGCAACAGCGTCAGCGCGGCCGAGCCGGGCGTCGAGGCGGAGGGGCCGGCCTCGAGCTGGGCGCGGGCGAGAAAGCGGGTGATCGCATTCTCGACGTTGGCGGGGTCGGCGAAGGCGGTCAGGTCGCCCGTGCCGAACAGCCGACCGGTCTTGTCGCGCAGGATGTCGCGCTGGCGGTCGATGTCGATCTTGGCGAATTCCTTCGGCAAGCCGAAGGCCTTTTCGATCACCGTCCGCAGCGGCTTGGAGCCGAGCACGGCGAACCAGCTGCCGCCCTCGGCGCCCTTCGACAACTCGGCCATCTCGCGGCGAAAGTTCATCGCGAGGCGAAGGTCGTTGTTGGTCTCGCCCACCGCCGCCTCGAAGGCCCGCGTCTTGTAGGCGGTCGCGATCCGGTCCGCGAAGCCCGACGCGGCGGTTTGCGCCCCGGCGGCGTTGCCGAAGCCGAAGGCGGCGGCGAGATCCTTGTAGCCCGGCGCGGTCAGGCGGTTGGCGAAGGCGCGCGGATCGTCCGTGCCCTCGTCGAGCACCTTGCGGACGAAGGCCTTCTTGTCGATCTCGCCTTCGAGCCCGAAGGCGCCAAGGGCGATCTTCAGCAACCGACGATCGGCCACGAGATCGGCGGCGGTGGCCACGCCGGCGATTTTCCCCACGAAATAGGCGATCTCGCGCTGGAGCTGGGGGCCCTTCTCGAAGGCCGCCTGCTGGGCGTCCTGCGTGCGGGCGAGGAACCGCCAGCCGGCGGGTCCGGTCATCGGGATGTTCGGCTGGAAGCTCATCTCGTGCCCGCCGGTCAGGTCG
>JANOEW010000636.1:0-2025 GCA_031413475.1 Amaricoccus sp. | reverse complement strand
AAAACGGGATGTTCTCGACAAAGCGCACGAACGCCTCGCGCAGCGCATCGAAGGTGCCGTAGTGATCGAGATGCTCGGGATCGACATTGGTCACCACGGCAATGGTGGCGGGCAGGCGCAGGAACGAACCGTCCGACTCGTCGGACTCGACGACCATCCAGTCGCCCGAGCCCAGCCGCGCATTGGTGCCGTAGGCGTTGATGATGCCACCGTTGATGACCGTCGGATCGAGTCCGCCGGTGTCCAGCATGGCCGCCACCAGCGACGTCGTCGTGGTCTTGCCGTGCGTGCCGCCGATGGCGATCGACCACTTGAGACGCATCAATTCGCCAAGCATCTCGGCGCGTCGCACCACCGGCAACAGACGGGCACGCGCCGCCATTACTTCGGGATTGTCCTTCTTCACGGCACTCGAGACGACCACGACCTGGGCGTTCGAGATGTTGTCGGCACGATGGCCGATCGCGACCTTTATGCCGAGGTCGTTCAGCCGGCGTGTGTTCGCGCCCTCGGAAATATCGCTGCCCTGCACCCGGTAGCCGAGGTTGTGCAGCACCTCGGCGATGCCGGACATGCCGATACCACCAATGCCGACGAAGTGGATGAGACCGATATCCAGCGGCAGCGCCCTCATGCGGCAACTCCTGTCGGGGCAAGGGAGAGGCCTGTCACCTCGATGACCAGATCGGCAAGCCGAGCCGCAGCGTCAGGCCTTCCCGCGGCGTGGGCGGCCGCGGCCATTGCCGACAAGCGTTGTGGTTCCTCGAACAGAGCGTTCAGCAGCGCCGCCAACGCTTCAGCGGTGAGCGACGCATGGGGAACGACGACGCAGGCCCCTGTCGCCTCGAACGCGCGCGCATTGGCGCTCTGGTGATCGTCGGCGGCATGAGGGTACGGAACAAGGATGGAGGGCCGGCCGATGGTCGCCAGCTCGGCCACGGTCGACGCGCCGGAGCGGCCGATCACGAGATGCGCGGCCGCCAGCCGGGTGGGCAGATCGGCAAAGAACGGCGCCAGCTCGGCCACTATCCCGGCGGTCGAATAGCGGGCGCGCACGCGCTCGATATCCTCTGGCCGGCACTGCTGCACCAGCCGAACGCGCGCGCGCAACGCCGCCGGCAGGGCGAGAATTGCATCAGGAACGACCTGACTGAACGAACCGGCACCTTGGCTGCCGCCGAACACCAGAAGGTCGATGACGCGCCCCTTCCCCGGCGCCCGATACGGCGAGTTACGCAGCGCCCCCACCGGCTCGCGGACGGGGTTGCCGACTAGGCGCGCGCGCCGATCGTCGGCAGGCAGATACTGAGTTCGGGCGAACGACGTCGCCACCCGCGCGGCGCCGCCGAGGACGAGCCGGTTTGCCTTGCCGAGGACGGCATTCTGTTCATGCAGCATCGCCGGCAGGCAACGCAGACGCGCCGCGATCATGGTCGGCACCGAGGCATAACCGCCGAACCCCACGACGACCGAGGGGCCGATGCGGCCGAGCGCCCGCCAGGCGTCGAACAGACCGAGGCCAAGCGAAAAGACCGCCGCCAGCCGCCGGCGCAACGAGCCGCTCGGGCTGGCCGAACGAATGTAGTGGATCGGGCGCCTCGACAGCGCGCCTTGCCATTGCCCGCCGCGTGAGTCTGTCACCAGCGCGAACGACAAGCCGCGTGCCTCGAGCTCGCCGGCCAGCGCCTCGGCTGGGAACACATGACCGCCGGTGCCGCCGGTCGCCAGGACGACAGGGCCCAGGGGAGCGTGGCCCTCGGTCATCAAACCGCCTCCCGAAGGCCGGCATGCTCGCGCGTCAGCGACAGAAGCATGCCAAGACAGATCGCCATCGCCAACGCCGAAGAGCCGCCATAGGAGATGAACGGCAAGGTCATGCCCTTGGCCGGCATCAGCTGCACCGTCGAAGCGAAGTTGATCGCCGCCTGCAGGCCGAACTGGATGGTCAGACCGCTGGCCGCCAGCATGATGAACAGGCTGGTCTCGCGCATCGAACGCGACAGCGAGCGCAGCACGACGAAGATG
>JANOEW010000635.1:0-3280 GCA_031413475.1 Amaricoccus sp. | reverse complement strand
CGCGAGGGATGCGTCACGACCATCCACCGCGATGGTGACAGCGTCCCCAGCCCGGAAATCCGCAACACTGGTGTCGACGGCAATCTCCGTCGCGCCTTGCGCCACATCCGCGGTCGGCTGCAGCGCCATGTGCCAGAGTGGGATCAGCCATTCCCCTGAAAAGCCTGCCCGCGCGAGTTCTCCGGCCCGCGCGATCCGCAGTGCATCGCAGCGATGCTGGAAGGTGACGATCTCCCGCGGGCGGGATCGGAGCGAGATGCGCTGTTCACCCGCACGGGCCTGCAGCACATCCGTGCGCCATTCCAGAACCTCGGTGACTTCTTGCGCTGCGGGGAAAGGCCAGAGTTCAGGCATTGATGGCTCCCCGATTGCGGCGGATGACGTTCAGGATGGCCCGTTCGCCCGAGGGCGTGGTCAGATAGTCGTCGACGACCGAGGGGTCGAGCACGTTGATGATGCGGGTCGACATCTGGGCGGCGGGTTGGGCATCCGCTCCGTTCATCTCGACACCGAGCCTGCCCCCTCTGCCGCGCCGGAGCGGCAGAATGGCCTCAGGCCCGGCCTCGCCCATGAGCCCGACGCCGCGTGCGAAGGGAAACACCGTCGGCCGGTTCACCACACCGCCCCGGGCGAAGGCGGTGAGCTCCGTGCCGCCCGCAAAGACGCCGCCCCTGGCAAAGCCGAAGAGGCTGCCGAGGAAGCCCCCGCCACCACCCCCGCCGGAAAACGCATTCATCAGCGCATTCTCGATCGGCTTGAAGGCGAGATCGATCAGACGCGTGGCGAGGTTCTGCGCGATGCGCGAGATCGCCCCGGCAAAACTCTCCCAGGTGAACTCGCCGGATTTGAGCGCATCCTTGATCGGGCCGGCGATGTCCTGCGCCAGACCTTGGGCGATCTCGCGGGACCGTTCGGCCGCGGCCTGCACAGCCTCCGATGTGGCCTCCCAGGCGCCTTTGGCGGTCTCAGCGGCCTGCCGGAGCGCGCCCCCGGCCGCACGTCCGGCGCCACCGGCACGGTCTGCCGCGTCGCCTGCACCATCGAGTGCGGCCTCAAGCCCGGTTGCCGCACCTTCTGCCCCGCCGAGGCCTGTCGCGGCCTCGGCTGTTCCGGCGGTGACCGCCGCGCGCAAGGCGCCAACCGATTGTAGCGGGGCCGTGGCGGCCTCGGCCACACCGGCCATCGTGCCCCGGAGTGCGTCGGCTTGCGCGCGTGCAGCGCCTGCGAGTTCCGTCAGCCCCAGATCGGGTGGCGCGATGGGAGCAGACGCGAAGGCTGCCTGAAAGGCCGCGCGGGCCTCGGCCCCGGCATTGGCGGCGGCCCCGGCAAAGGGGTTCTCGATGCCGCCAAGCTCGATGGTGCCGATGAGCGGCACCCGTTTCTCGACGCCCAGCACGTCGAGCCCGGCATTGATCCCCGCGAGGAACCCGTCGATCCGCCCCGCGACCCCGTTCAGCATGGCCTCGACGCCACCGATGAGCGCATTCGCCGCCTGGAAGGCGAAGTCGCCGATGGTGGCGGGCAGTGCCGACCAGAGCACCTTCACCGCCTCCATCGCCCCTTGAAACGTGTTCAGCACCGCGTTGCCGAAGCCCACCACGGCCTCGAGCGAGGCCTGCAGTGCTTCAGCGATGGTGGCCTTGATCCCGGCCCAGCTGGCCATGATCTGCAGACCCATAGCTACGACACCAAGCTGCATCCGCTGCCAGACCTCGCGGGCGAGATCGCCAAGGAGCCCGAGGGCCGCGCCAAACCCGCCCGCCCCCTGCACCAGCCGTCCGAACTGGAACACCAGCTCGCCTGCACCCACGATCAGCGCGCCGATCCCGGTGCGGATCAGGGCGCCGCGCAGGACCACGAGCGCCATGGCAAGGCCGCGGACCGACAGGGCCGCCACGGCCATGCCTGCAACCCAGCGTCCGGCCATGACGGCAGCGAAGGTCGTGGCGTAGGTGGCAAGGCGGCCGAGGTTGTCGAAGAGCATCGCGATGGCGCGGCCGACCGGCCCGGTGGCGCGCGCCATGTCGGCAAGCGCGTTGGCCACCGTCTCGAGCGCCGGCGCGACCGCTGCGGTCAACCGGTTGGTGAACCCCAGCCCGATCAGGTTCAGCCGTGCAAGTGCATCGCCGGTGCGCTCGATCTGGGCGGCATCACTCGCGCTGACCGCCACCCCGAACTCCCGCACATCCTGCGCCGCCTCGCGCAAGGTGGCCGGATCGATGCGCAGGAAGGCCAGCGCCGCTTTGTCGCCGAAGAGGTCCGAGGCGACAGCGGCACGCTCGGCCTCAGGCACGAGGCGGGTCAGGGCCTCCTGAATGGCGACGATGCGCTGATCGAGGGGAAGCGCCTGCAGCCCGGCCGCCGTCAGGTTCAGCCGCTCCAGCGCGCCGACCGCCGATCCCGATCCGGCCGCAGCCTCCGAGAGCCGGGCGGTGAGCTTCTTCGTCGCCTGTTCGATCTCCCCCATCGAAACCCCGGCCAACTCGCCAGCCCAGGTCAGCACCTGCAGGCTTTCGACGGTGGTCTTCAGCGAGGCGGCCATGTCGGCCTGCGCACCAATGGTGTTCAGACCTGAGCGGACCATTGCGACACCGGCGGCCGCCGCAGCCACGGTCAGCGCCGCCAGCGCAATCCCGGCCTTGCGGGCGAAACCGCCGAGCCGGGCATTGGCCGCCTCCATCTCTGCGGACAGACGGCCGAAGCCGCGGCTGCCCGCGTCGCCGATGCCCTCGAGCTCGGCGCGGACCTGGCGACCGCCCACAGCGACCAGGCGGACAGAGACGCGCTTCTCGGCCATCGGTCAGGGCTCCACTTCGAAAGAGGTCAGTCTTGCGCGCCAGCGCAGTCGTCGTTCAGCCGCCGCACCATCACGGCCTCGATCACCGGCAGAAGCTCTACGGCGGCACGGGGGCAAATGCCCATGGCGGAGGCCATGGCCAGCGCCGCCGTCATGTCCCAGCCGAGGATGACGCCGGGGATGGCCCGGATCTGCCCGCCGAGGCGCTGCGCCAGATCCCAGACCTGCCAGCCCTCAAAGGTCTGAGGCGCGTTCAGGATCTGCGGGCAGTCTTCGCAGCGAGTTTGTGCGTTCCCTGTAGCACTTTCGCGCTCCTCGCCTCTTGCGCAGGCCCGGCAGTACCCTTCGCCCCCGCCGAAGACCCACTCGGCAAGGGCGGTGATGCGTTTTTTTCCGCCTCGAGCTCCAGACCCCTGGCGACGTAGTCCGTCTGGAACTTCTCGAAGATCGGCCAGAGGTCGAGGAGTGCTGCAATGCCCTCGG
>JANOEW010000634.1:0-2181 GCA_031413475.1 Amaricoccus sp. | reverse complement strand
CACGCGGCCGGCGTGGTGATCGGCGACCGTCCGCTGGTCGAGCTGGTGCCGCTCTACCGCGACCCGCGCTCGGACATGCCCGCGACCCAATACAACATGAAGTGGGTCGAAGAAGCGGGACTGGTGAAGTTCGACTTCCTCGGCCTGAAGACCCTCACCGTCATCCAGAACGCGCTCGACCTGCTGAACGCGCGCGGCATCGCCGTCGACATCGCCACCATCCCGCTCGACGATCCCGCGACCTACGCGCTCTATGCGTCCGCCCAGGTCGTCGCGGTGTTCCAGGTGGAGAGCGCGGGCATGCGCGACGCGCTGCGCCAGCTGAAACCCACCTGCATCGAGGACATCATCGCGCTGGTCGCGCTCTACCGCCCCGGGCCGATGGAGAACATCCCCAAGTTCTGCAATGTCAAGAACGGCCGCGAGAAGCGCGAGAGCCTGCACCCCTCGATCGACCCGATCCTCGACGAGACCCAAGGCATCATCGTCTACCAGGAGCAGGTGATGGAGATCGCCCGCAAGCTCGCGGGCTTCAGCCTGGGCGGCGCCGACCTGCTGCGCCGGGCGATGGGCAAGAAGATTCAGGCCGAGATGGACGCGCAGAAACCGCTGTTCCTCGACGGCGCGAAGGCGAACGGGGTGGGCCGCGCCAAAGCCGACGAGGTCTGGAACCTGCTCGACAAGTTCGCCAACTACGGCTTCAATAAATCGCACGCCGCCGCCTACGCCGTGGTCAGCTACCAGACCGCCTGGCTCAAGGCGACCTACCCGGTCGAGTTCATGGCCGCGGTGATGAACTGCGACATCCACCTCACCGACAAGCTCGGCGCCTACAAGCAGGAGTGCGACCGGCTCCGCATCGTGATGCGCGCGCCCTGCGTGAACCGCAGCCACGCGACCTTTGCGGTCGAGGACGGCGCGATCCTCTACGCGCTCGGGGCGCTGAAGGGCGTCGGGGTTGAGGCGATGCGCCTGATCGCCGCAGCCCGCGACACGGGCGGCGGTTTTTCCGGCCTGTTCGACTTCGCCGCCCGTGTCGATCTGCGCCGCGTCGGCAAGAAGGCGCTGGAGACCCTCGCCCGCGCCGGCGCGCTCGGCGCACTCGATTCGAACCGCGCCCGGGCCTTCGCCAGCCTTGAGGCCATGGTGGCCTATTCCGCCGCCACCCACGACGAGCGCGCCTCCTCCCAAGTCAGCCTGTTCGGTGAGACCACCGCGACGCTTGCCGCGCCGCGCCTTCCGGCGGTCGAGGACTGGCTTCCGGTCGAGCGGCTGGCGCAGGAACACGCCGCCGTCGGTTTCTACCTGTCGGGGCACCCGCTCGACGACTACCGGGGGCCGCTGCGCCGCCAGGGCGTGCTCACCTATGCGGAGCTGGCGCGCAAGGCCGCCGAGACCTCGGCGGTGGCGGCGCGGATCGCGGGCACGGTGGCGGCGGTCGAGCAGCGAAAGTCGGCGCGCGGCACGCGCTTCGCCTTCGTCCGGCTCAGCGACCCCACCGGGCTGTTCGAGGTGCGCATGTTCGCCGACGTGCTCGACCCTGCCCGCGACTGGCTGGAGCCCGGGCGCTCGGTGGTGCTCGCGGTCGAGGCGACGCTGGAGGGCGACGAGGTGAAACTGCTCGCCAAGGCGGTGCAGCCGGTCGATCTGGCGGTGGCGGACGCCGCGGGAGCCGGTCTGCGCGTCTTTCTCGACGATGTCGCCGCTGCGTCGTCGCTCGCGGCCCGGCTCGAGGTGGCGAAAGCGACTGCGGCGCGCAACCGCGGCCCAGTCCATCTCGTGCTAATGGTGGGAGACCTCGGCGAGATCGACGTCCCGCTGCCCGATCTCTATCCGATCACTCCGCAGGTCGCCAGCGCGCTGAAGCACGTGCGGGGCGTGGTGCACGTCGAGGACTTCTGATCGTCCGGGTCCCCGCATGCCCAGGCGCGCGGACCTCGATCCAAATCCGGATTGTCCAGGGCGTCCAAGCGTAACTGCTCACCTGGCAGAGATTTTCCTTTGACGGCGTGAGTCGGGCATGATTCACGCTTGGGATGATTCGCGTCGAACTTGAAGCGTTGAGCCGGGAGCAGCTGATCGAGTTGGTGCTCGGCTTGGCGGGTGAGGTGGCGGCGCTGAAGGCGAAGCTGGAGCTGCCGCCGAAGACCCCGGAGAATTCCGGGCTGCCGCCCAGCCAGG
>JANOEW010000633.1:0-6645 GCA_031413475.1 Amaricoccus sp. | reverse complement strand
GCGCCAGCCCCTCGGGCACGATGAGCCGGTGCTGACCGCGGCCGGGGCCGCCGGCGCCCCGGCGGCGGCCTACGAGGCTGCGCTGCGCGCGGACAAGGACCACACAATCAAGGCGGTGCTCGTCACCCACAACGAAACCGCGACCGGCGTGCGCTCGGACGTGGCCGCGATCCGCCGGGCGATGGACGCGGCCGGCCACCCGGCGCTGCTGATGGTCGACGGGGTGAGCTCGATCGCCTCGATCGACTTCCGCATGGACGAATGGCGCGTCGACGTCGCGGTCACCGGCAGCCAGAAGGGCTTCATGCTGCCCGCCGGCCTCGCCATCGTCGGCATCTCGCCGAAGGCGATCGCCGCCATGGACACGGCGCGGCTGCCGCGGTGTTTTCTCGACTTCCGCGACATGCTGACCACCAACGCCAAGGGCGGCTATCCCTACACGCCGCCGGTCGCCCTGCTCTACGGCCTGGGCGCATCGCTGAAGATGCTGCTCGAGGAGGAGGGGCTCGATGCGGTGTTCGCCCGCCACCACCGCATCGCCGAAGGCATGCGTCGCGGCGTCGCGGCCTGGGGGATGAAACTCTGCGCGCAGTCGCCGGATCTTTATTCCGACACGGTCAGCGCGGTCATGGTCCCCGAGGGGTTCGACGGCACCAAGCTAGTCGTGCACGCGGCCGAGAAATACGACGTCGCCTTCGGGGTCGGCCTCGGCGACGTCGCGGGCAAGCTGTTCCGGATCGGGCATCTGGGCAGCCTGACCGACGTGATGGCGCTCGCCGGTCTCGCCTGCGCCGAGATGGCGATGGCCGATCTCGGGATGCCGATGAAGCTCGGCTCCGGCGTCGCGGCGGCGCAGGACTATTATCGCACCACCGAGCGCGCCGCGCTCTCCAAAGTCGCGTGAGGCCGCCATGGCCGACACCGCCCTCGAGAACAAGCTGTCGATCCCGACCTATGACGACATGCTGGCGGCGCACGAGCGGATCAGGCCTTACATCCACCGCACGCCGGTACTGACCTCGAGCTATCTCGACGGGTTGGTCGGGGCCGAGCTGTTCTTCAAGTGCGAGAACTTCCAGAAGGCCGGCGCGTTCAAGGCGCGCGGCGCCTCGAACGCCGTGTTCGGCCTGTCGGACGAAAAGGCCAGGAAGGGCGTCGCCACCCACAGCTCGGGCAACCATGCGCTGTCGCTCAGCTACGCCGCCGGCCGCCGCGGCATCTCCTGCAACGTGGTCATGCCGCGCACGGCGCCGCAGGCCAAGAAGGACGCGGTGATCGGCTACGGCGGGGTCATCACCGAATGCGAGCCCTCGACCTCGTCGCGAGAGGCGGTGTTCGCCGAGGTGCAGGCCCGCACCGGGGCGGATTTCGTGCATCCCTACAACGACCCGCGGGTGATCGCCGGCCAGGGAACCTGCTCGCGCGAACTGATGGAGCAGGTCGAGGGGCTCGACGCGGTGATCGCCCCGATCGGTGGCGGCGGCATGATCTCGGGAACCTGCCTCACACTGTCGACGTTGAAACCAGGCGTCGAGATCTTCGCCGCCGAGCCGGAGATGGCCGACGACGCCTACCGCAGCTTCAAGGCCGGCCACATCATCGCCGACGACGCGCCGGAGACGGTGGCGGACGGGCTGAAGGTGCCCCTGAAGGACTTGACCTGGCACTTCGTGAAGCGCCACGTCACCGATATCCTGACGGCGAGCGAGGACGAGATCATCGACGCGATGAAGCTGACCTGGAAGCGGATGAAGATCGTGATCGAGCCGTCCTGCGCCGTGCCGCTGGCGGTGATCCTGAAGAACAGGGACCGCTTCGCGGGCAAGCGGGTCGGCGTGATCATCACCGGGGGCAACGTCGATCTCGACAAGCTGCCGTGGATGAAGGGCTAGAAGGGGAAAGAGGCCATGAACGCACCGGTGAAATTCGACCAGCTCGAGGTGGGCTACGACGTGCCGGCGGTGCCCGGGATGGACGAGAAGGACATCCAGACGCCCTGCCTGATCCTCGACCTCGACGCGCTCGAGCGCAACGTGAAGAAGATGGGCGACTTCGCCAAGGCGCACCGCATGCGCCACCGCTCGCACGGCAAGATGCACAAGTCGGTCGACGTGCAGCTGCTGCAGGAACGGCTCGGCGGCTCGATCGGCGTCTGCTGCCAGAAGGTCAGCGAGGCCGAGGTGTTCGCCCGCGGCGGCATTAAGGACGTGCTGGTCTCGAACCAGGTCCGCGACCCGGCCAAAATCGACCGCCTCGCCCGGTTGCCGAAGCTCGGCGCGCGCACCATCGTCTGCGTCGACGATCTGGCGAACGTCGCCGACCTGTCGGCGGCGGCGGTCAAGCACGGCACGACGATCGAGTGCCTCGTCGAGATCGACTGCGGCGCCGGGCGCTGCGGCGTGACCACGACGCCCGCGGTGGTCGAGATCGCGAAGGCGATCGACGCGGCCCCGGGGCTGAAGTTCAGCGGCATCCAAGCCTACCAGGGCGCGATGCAGCACATGGACAAGTACGAGGACCGAAAGGCCAAGATCGAGGTGGCGATCGCCATGGTCAAGGACGCGGTCGACGGGCTGAAGGCCGAGGGGCTTGGCTGCGACATCGTCGGCGGCGGCGGGACCGGATCGTATTACTTCGAGGGGAACTCGGGGGTCTACAACGAGCTGCAATGCGGCTCCTACGCCTTCATGGACGCCGACTACGGTCGCATCCTCGACAAGGACGGCAAGCGCATCGACGCGGGCGAATGGGAGAACGCGCTGTTCCTCCTGACCAGCGTGATGAGCCACGCCAAGCCGAACAAGGCGATCGTCGACGCCGGCCTCAAGGCGCAATCGGTCGATAGCGGCCTGCCGGTGATCTTCGGGCGCACGGACGTCAAATACGTGAAATGCTCCGACGAGCACGGCGTGGTCGAGGACGAGGGCGGCGTGCTCAAGGTCAACGACAAGCTGCGGCTGGTGCCCGGCCACTGCGACCCAACCTGCAACGTGCACGACTGGTACGTCGGCGTTCGGGGCGGCAAGGTCGAGACGCTCTGGCCGGTGTCGGCGCGCGGCAAGGCGTACTAAGTGGGCCTTAAGGAAGGTTGCTCCGCGGTTAATGTGGCGCGATTAGCTCAATAAAAGCATGAGCTTGAGCATTTGTCCGCGTGCGGACAAATGCCGCGCTCGCCCGTTCCGGGGGTCTCTACCCATGTTCATCGTGCCCGAAAGGCTCTGTCCGCAGCTCATCTCGATGGAGGACGCCTTCGACGCGGTCGAGGCGGTGTTCGGCGCGATGGCCCGCGGCGACGCCTACAACTTCCCCGTGGTCCGCGAGGCCATCGGCCACGCCGACGCGCTCTACGGCTTCAAGGGCGGCTTCGACCGCGCCGGGCTGACGCTGGGCGTCAAGGCCGGCGGCTACTGGCCGCACAACCTCGAACGCTTCCAGGGCGTCATCAACCACCAGTCGACGGTCTTCCTGTTCGACCCGGACACCGGCCGGGTCTCGGCGATGGTCGGCGGCAACTACCTGACCGCGGCCCGCACCGCCGCCGCCTCCTCGGTCTCGATCGCCCACCTGGCCCGCAAGGACGCACGTGTCCTCGGCATGGTCGGCGCCGGCCACCAGGCCGGCTTCCAGCTGCGCTCGGCTGCGAAACAGCGCGCCTTCGAGAAGGTCGTCGCCTGGAACCTCCACCCCGACATGCTGCCGGGCCTCGCATCGGTCGCGGCCGAAGTCGGGCTGCCGTTCGAGGCGGTCGCGCTTGACGGCCTGCGCGAAGCCGACGTGATCATCACTATCACCTCCAGCTTCACCCCGTCGCTGATGGCCGCCCACGTCTCGCCCGGCACGCACCTCGCCTGCATGGGCACCGACACCAGGGGCAAGCAAGAGATCGAGGCGGCGCTGCTGGCTGGCGCCACCGTCTTTACCGACGAAGTCGCCCAGGCGGTCACGATCGGCGAGAGCCAGCACGCGGTCGCCGCCGGGCTGATCGCGGAGGGCGCCATCACCCCGATCGGGGCGGTGGTGAACGGGACGCATCCCGGGCGGACGTCCGACGCCGAGACCACGCTGTTCGACGGTACCGGCGTCGGCCTGCAGGACCTTGCAGTGTCGGCGCGGATCGTCGCCACCGCGCGCGCGCGCGGCCTCGCGATCGAGGTCGACGTCTGATCACGGCCCCGGCCCGCCCGCGCCGGCCACCGCCAAGTGCCAAGCGCGCCCGTCAGGAACCGTCTTTGCGGCCAGATCGGCGCCAGCCGGCGACCGCCGCAAATTTGCGGCGCCGGACCCGACGTATGGTTTTTACATTCCCCCCTTGCGCTTATAAAGTTGCGCGGCATGCGATACGCGGCGCGGCGCTCCTTTGGCCCCGGACCGATCCGCTCGCCGCGAGAAACGGCCTTAGGAGGGGAACCCCATGACCGAACAGATGCACGCGCCGTCCGATGAAACCATCGCCCAGGCGCACGTGGACGCGGCCGGATACGCCGCCCGGTATCGCGCCTCGATCGCCGACCCTGACGCGTTCTGGGGCGAGGCGGGCAAGCGGCTCGACTGGATCACGCCCTACACCAAGGTCAAGAACACGTCCTTCGACTACCACGGCGTCTCGATCCGGTGGTTTGAGGACGGCGTGCTGAACATCTCGGCAAACTGCATCGACCGGCACCTCGCGGCGCGCGGCGACCAGACGGCGATCATCTGGGAGAGCGACGACCCGAACGTCAGCCAGCACATCAGCTACCGCGAGCTGCACGCGGAGGTATCGAAGTTCGCCAACGTCCTGCGCGCGATGGGCGTCGAGAAGGGCGACCGGGTGGTGCTCTACCTGCCGATGATCCCGCAGGCGGCCTACGCGATGCTCGCCTGCGCGCGGATCGGCGCGGTGCACTCGATCGTCTTCGCGGGGTTCTCGGCCGACGCGCTGCGCTCGCGAGTCGAAGACTCCGGCGCGCGGATCGTCGTCACCGCCGACGAAGCGCCGCGGGGCGGGCGCAACACGCCGCTCAAGGCCAACTCCGACCGCGCGGTCGAGGGGCTCGACGGCGTGCGCCAGCTCGTGGTCCGGCGCACCGGTGGCGACGTTCCCTGGACCGCGGACCGCGACGTCTGGCTGCACGAGGCGATGGAGCGGGTCTCGGACCAGTGCGAGCCGGAGCCGATGGGGGCGGAGGACCCGCTGTTCATCCTCTACACCTCCGGCTCGACCGGCCAGCCCAAGGGCGTTGTGCACACCACCGGCGGCTATCTCGTCTACGCGGCGATGACGCATCAATACGTCTTCGACTACCACGAGGGCGACGTCTACTGGTGCACCGCGGACGTGGGCTGGGTCACCGGGCACAGCTACATCGTCTATGGCCCGCTGGCGAACGGCGCCACCACGCTGATGTTCGAGGGCGTGCCCACCTTTCCCGACGCAGGTCGGTTCTGGCAGGTCTGCGCCAAGCACAAGGTCAACATCTTCTACACGGCCCCGACCGCGATCCGGGCGCTGATGGGGCAGGGACGGGCCTGGGTGGACCAGCACGACCTGTCGAGCCTGCGCATCCTCGGTTCTGTCGGCGAGCCGATCAACCCGGAGGCTTGGAAATGGTACGACGAGGTGGTGGGCCAGGGACGCTGCCCGATCGTCGACACCTGGTGGCAGACCGAGACCGGCGGCATCCTGATCACGCCGCTGCCCGGCGCGATCCCGACCAAGCCCGGCTCGGCCACACTGCCGTTCTTCGGTGTCCAGCCCGTGGTGCTGGAGCCCACGACCGGCGCGGAAATCGCCGAGACCGAATGCGAGGGTGTGCTGGCGCTGGCGGACAGCTGGCCCGGCCAGATGCGCACGATCTGGGGCGACCACGAGCGCTTCGTCGATACCTATTTCAGCCAATACAAGGGCTATTTCTTTTCCGGCGACGGCTGCCGGCGGGACAAGGACGGGTATTACTGGATCACCGGGCGGGTCGATGACGTGATCAACGTCTCTGGCCACCGGATGGGCACGGCGGAAGTGGAATCGGCGCTGGTGGCCCACCCCAAGGTCGCAGAGGCCGCCGTTGTCGGCTATCCGCATGAAATCAAGGGTCAGGGCATCTATGCCTTTGTCACGCTGAACGCCTCAGAAGAGGGGAGCGCCGCGCTCCAACAAGCGCTGGTGAAATGGGTGCGCAGCGAAATCGGGCCGATCGCCAGCCCTGATGTCATCCAATTCGCGCCGGGTTTGCCCAAAACGCGCAGCGGCAAGATCATGCGGCGCATCCTGCGCAAGATTGCGGAGAACGAGCTCGGCAATCTGGGCGATATCTCGACGCTGGCCGATCCCTCTGTTGTTGCAACGCTTATCGACACGCGGCCTGGCAACGCCTAACCTCTCCCCCATAAAAAGGGGAGAGGAGCCGACAATGCGCGGCAGCGTCGGGCAGTGACGCAGATTCTGGTGGTGGACGATCACCCGATGTTCCGGGCGGCTATGGTCGGGGCCGCGCAACGCGTGGCGCCCGGCGCAACGATTGTGGAGGCCGGCACGCTTGCTACCGCAATTGCCGCTCTCCATAGCGCCGATGCGCCTTTCGATCTGGTGCTGCTTGATCTGCGCATGCCGGGTGCAGAAGGCTATTCGGGCGTGGCCTTGCTCCACGCGGAACGGCCCACGGTGCC
>JANOEW010000632.1:0-3899 GCA_031413475.1 Amaricoccus sp. | reverse complement strand
GTCGTAATACGACACGAAGTACTCCACGGCGTTTTCGGGGAAGAAGCCCTTGAATTCGCCGTAAAGTTGTGCGGCCAATGTCTTGTTCGGCGCCAGGATGATCGCCGGGCGCTGGGTCGCCTCGATGATCTTCGCCGCTGTGAAGGTCTTGCCGGTGCCGGTCGCCCCAAGCAGCACCTGGTTGCGCTCGCCCGATCGCAGCCCCTCGACCAGTTCGGCGATGGCCGTGGGCTGGTCGCCGGCGGGCTCAAACTCCGAGCGCAGCACGAACTTGCGCCCGCCTTCGAGCTTGTCGCGGCGCCGCGGATCGGCGACGGGCGGTGAAGTTTCCGGGCGGTTCATTCGGGCCTCGCTGCGGGCGACTCGGGGGCCGAGGATCGGCGGAACCGCCCACCGGAGTCGAGGGCGGCGGCGCCGGCGGATTTCCGCCCAGTTGAGAACCAATTTTACCGAACTAAACCATTGCGTGTGCCGTTCACCACGTGTTACCTTTATCCTGCAAGCAGCACAGTGGTCGTCGATCGGGTGCGTACACCCACCCCACCCCTCGCTCCCTCGCAGTCGATCGACGACCCGCTGCTCGCGCACCCCCCCGCCCCGGACCATCGGTATTGATCGTCGCGCCGGTTTCGGCGACACTGGCGTGGCGTCGAGGGAGCCGTTGATGTTCGCAAAGATCTATCGTCCCGCACGCAGCGCGATGCAATCGGGATTGGCCAATTCCCAGGATTGGCTGCTCGAGTTCGCGCCCGAGGATCGAAAGGCGCTCGACCCGCTGATGGGCTGGACCGGCTCGTCCGACATGAACCGTCAGGTGCGCCTGAGCTTCGAGATGCGCGAGGCCGCCGTGGACTACGCCGAGCGCGCCGGGATCGCTTACCGCGTGTCCGAGCCGACCCCACGCGGGCATGTCCTGCGGCAGAACGGCTACGGCGACAACTTCGCGCATCATCGGCGCGCCGCCTGGACCCATTGACCGCGTCGCGGTTTCGCGTTGCGGCGCCGGAACCGATGCGCCACGATCCGTCTGCGTCGGGCGAATCGCCGTGGCTCTGGGCCCCGTAGCTCAACCGGATAGAGCACCCGCCTTCTAAGCGGGATGTTGCGTGTTCGAGTCACGCCGGGGTCGCCAGCCATGTCGGGGGCGCGCCCGTCCGATCATCGTCCGATCATCAGTTCGTGGCGCGGCCCGGCAGCGCGTGCGCTTCGAGCGCCGCGAGCGGCACGTGGTCCAGCACCGAGGCATGGGTCGCGGCCAGCGCGACCTTGGGGGCCGCGCCGGCCGCCCAGGCCTCCTTCCAGCGATCGGCGCACAGGCACCAACGGTCGCCGGGGCGCAAACCAGCGAAGCCGAACTCGGGCCGCGGCGTCGAGAGATCGTTGCCGCGCGCCTTGGAGAAGGCGAGGAATTCCGCCGTCATCTTGGCGCAGACCGTGTGCCGGCCTCGATCCGCCGCGCCGGTATTGCAGCAGCCGTCGCGAAAGAACCCGGTCATCGGATCGAACGAACAGGGTTTCAGCGGCGCGCCGAGCACGTTCAGACTCTCGTCGATCTCGGCCATGCCCGCGCCCCCCGGTTCAGTAGCCCACCATCTCGAGGTAGCCGCGCCCGGCGTGGGTGCCGGTCACGCGGATCGGACCCTCCCAGTAGGGGAACGTCCCGCTCATCCAGCTTTGCGCGTTCACCGCCGTCGTGTCCACCGCCAGACCGAGGCCGGGCGCGGCCAGCCGCCAGTCGACCGGCAATTCGCGGCCGGCGACCTCGGCCCAACGCAGCGGCTCCATCGACACGTCGCCAGGGCCGAGGATTCGGGTCGCGCCGTCGGGCGCCGCCCAGGTGCCGAAGACGAGGCTCGGCCCCTCGGTCGCGCGCAGCCGGTAGGCCATCAGCCGCGCGCCGCCGTCGAGATGCAGCGAGAACCAGTCCCAGCCGGTCTGGTCAGGGCTCATCTGCTGGCTCGACCATTCGCGGTCGATCCAGGCCGTGCCTGTGACCGCGACCTCGGCGCCCTCGATCGTGAGCGCGCCGCTGACGCGCAGGAACGGCTGGCTGTAGTAGTAGGACGCCTGCCCCTCGTCGGACTTGACGCTGTATCCCGCTTCGCCGTGCAGCACCAGCGGCCCCTCGGCGACGGCGTCGAGGGCGAAGCCGAAGCCCTCGCCTGCCGCGGTCACGCGCAGCGCGTCGAGCGGCTCGGCGCCCGGGGTCGCCCGGCTCGCCATCACCCAGTCGTCGATCCAGGCGGCGAAGGGCGCGGCGGTCACGCCCGCCTGCCCCACCCCGCCGCGGGCGAACCGCTCGGCGCGGAAATGCCGGTCCGGCGTGGTCAGCGCCGCGTGGCCGATCCAGATCTGGTTGCTGTCCCAGCCCGGGCGCTCAACCCCCGGGGTGGTCGCCACGCGAAACAGCGTCCACTGCACGCCGTAGTCGCGCCTGTCGGACCCGGTCAGCGCCGCGGTCAGATACCACCATTCGACGCGGAACTCCGGGTGGGGGCCGTGGTCGCGGGGAAAGCGCAGGTCGGCGGGACGCGAGACCGCGGCGAAGCCCTCCGCCGCGGTCCCGAGCCCGGCGTAGCCCTGTGCGGAGCCGAGGCCGGGCAGGAGCAGGAGAACGAGCGCGAGCAGCCTAACGTTCATTGCTGAAACTCCGCAGCAGGGCGAGCGGCTCGGCGCGGCCGAGCCGAAGCGCCGGCCACAGCGCCGCGAGCAGCGCGGTGAGGAGCGCGAGCGCCAGAAGACTCGCCCACTGCGCCGGAAACAGATAGAGCGGCAACCGCCAGCCGAAGGCCGCGACGTTGACCACGTTGGTCAGCACCCAGGCGACCGCCAGGCCCAGCGGCAGGGCGGCGAGCGCAGTGAGGCCTGCCAGCGCCAGCGTCTTGCCGATCTCGATCAGCGCCAGCCGCCGGCGGGTGATGCCCATCGCCCAGACCGGGGCCAGCTGCGCCAGCCGCAGGCCGGACAGCGTGAGCAGGTTGGTGAACAGCGCGATCCCCGCCACCGCCAGCGTCAGCGCGTTCAGCGCGATCGTCACCGCGAAGGTGCGCTCGAAGATGCGGGTCGAGAACGCCTTGAGCGCCGCCTGGTCGATGACCTGTGCGTCGCCGAGGCCGAAAGCCGCCCGCATGTCGCCGATCAGCGCCGGGGCCGCGGCGGGGTCGAGCCGCAGCGCGAAGCGGCGACGCTCGATCCCGGGCCAGCGCGCCGCCAGCGCCTCGACCGCGACGAGGATCTGGCCCTGCGGGTTGCCGTAGTCGGAATAGACACCCGCCACCGTGGTCTGCCAGGGGCCCGCCGGCGTCGGCACGGTCAGCGGGTCGCCGACGCCGAGCCCGGCGCGGCGGCCGAACTGCTCGGAGACGAACACCGCCGCGCCGGACGCCACGCGGTCCCAGCCGCCGGTCGAGAGGTCCAGCATCGGCCAGTTGTCGCGGTAGGTGGCATGATCGCTGAAGCCGTAGACCTCGACCGACCAGCCGGCGACCCGCGCCTCGGCGTTCCAGATCGGCAACCGCGCCGTGACCTCGGGCCGCGCGTCGATCCACGCAGCCAGCGCCTCGGCCTCGGCGGCGTCGCGCCCGGTGACGTAGACCTCCGCGGCGAGCCGCTGGTCGAGCCAGCCGAGGAAGGTCAGGCGGAAGCTGTCGACCATGGCGCCGACGCCGACGTTCACCGACAGCGCGATCAGGAGCGCCATCAGCGCCAGCGACAACCCGGAAAGCTGCTGCCGGCTGTCCGCCCAGACCCATTGCGCCAGCGGTCCGCGCGCCGCCCGCGCCCCCGCCGCGAGCACCGCCGCCAGCAGCGCCGGCAGCAGCAGCGCCGCCGCGATCAACAGGCCGCCCATCAGCGCGAAACCGGCCGCCAGCCCGGAGCCGAAGCCGAACGCCGCCAGC
>JANOEW010000631.1:0-2996 GCA_031413475.1 Amaricoccus sp. | reverse complement strand
ACGATAGGCGGCCTCAGATTGCCCCGCAGGCCCTCAGCAGAGGGTGGCCGGATGCCCGTGGAACGGGCGGCCGGATCGCCGTGGAATGGGTGGCCGGATGTTCATGGAACCGGTGGCCGGATCATCGTGGTGCACGCACTCAGTCAACACGCCGGCGGTGCTGTTGAACAACGCCGGCGCCGGCATCGAAGCGACGGTCAACAAGGCTGCACCCGCCAACGACGCGGCCTTTGCCTTCAAGACCGGATTCTCGGCGCGAGCGCTTTTTGGCCTGCTCGGCGACGACGACTTCCGAGTGAAGGTCAGCTCGGACGGGTCGACCTTCCACGACGCGCTCCAAGTCGATCGGAGCTCCGGTCAGGTGGAGCTGCCGAAGCCCGTTGTGCTGTCCGGGCTGAGCGCAGCACCATCGCCGCCTGCTTCCGGCAAGATCGCGGTCTACGCGCGCAACCGCGCCGGCGCGCCTTGGCTCGACGTAATACGGCCGAGCGGGCGGGACTTCCCGCTGCAGCCGCATCTCGGCGTCAACCGCGTGGCGACCTGGTCGCCGTCGAGCGGTACGATGATCAACACCGACGGGCTTCCGGTCACCTCGGTCGGCACGGTGTCCACACCGACGCTGGCGGCAACGTCGCTCGCGGCCAGCATGCGCCGGTGGCGGCTCACCTCGGCGGCGGCGGCCGACTCTGCGGCCGAGCAGCGCAGCGCGCTTGCCTGCTGGCGCGGCAACGCCGCCGGCCTTGGCGGGTGGACGTTCGTCACCCGCATCTCGCCTGCCACGCTCCAGGCGGCCGGCACCGGCTTCTTCGGGCTGTACGGCGCAACAGGCGCGCTGGCGACGACGCTCACGCTCGCCACAGTCGTGAACTGCGTCGGGATCGGCTTCCAGCGTGGCACCCACACGCGATGGCAGGTCGTCCACAATGACGGATCGGGCGCGCCGACGTTGACCGACGCAGGGGCAAGCTTCTCGCTTGCGACGGACGCGGTCATCACGCTCACCATCGCGGCCGCGCCGAACGCCGGTTCGGTCTGGGTCCGAATTGTCGACGAGCCGTCGGGAGCCGTGTTCGAGCGGGAGCTGACCAGCGATCTGCCAGCGAACACACAGTTCCTCTCCCCGCGGCTCTACATGAACAATGGCGCGACGGCTGCGGCGGTCGCGTTCGACTGCTCCGGGGTCTACGTCGAGACGGACTACTGAAGCGGCTCGCTCGGCGAAATCTCCGCCACCTACGTCTCGCTCGCCGCCGCCATCGGGCTGCAGACTATGGTCCCGCTCACCGCGGGCGATACCGTCGAGCCGCAGGGGTATTTTCCGGATGGCCGACGGCTGATCACACGTCCTTCTGGGGCCGCAAGATTGGCTGATCGGCGGAAGGAGGATCCAATGACGCCACCCCGATCCGTGGGCGACGCGCGCATGCCGGACGCCGAGTTCGAGGCGATCCTGACCCGCGCAGCCGAGAAAGGCGCGAAACGCGCGCTCGCCGATGTCGGACTCGACGGCGACGAGGCTGCGCTCGACATCCGCGATCTGCGCTCCCTGGTCGACAGCATCCGACTGGTGCGGCGCACCGCCATGCAGACTGTCGTCCGCATGAGCACCACCGGCGTCATGCTGGCGCTGCTCCCTGCGGTCGCGAAGGCAGTGAGAGGGTCAAATTACTTTCACGGCTGAAAGAAATCCGGCGAGTGTGCCGGGTGCAGAAAGCGATGCATAGAACGGTCCGCCAGAGCCACGCCAATATGTCGACGGTTTGTTGCGTTTCCCAAACCCGAGCGGAGATCGATCACAACCCGAAATCCAAAAGACCGCTGATTGGTTATTTCGGCGACCACTTGATCTGAAACTCCACCTCGTCCTCGTCCTCGCCTCTTTCGTGCTCGATGGAGAAAGTGGCGCGCACCGGCACCGATATACGCTCGCCGACGATCTGGATCTCGAAGCGCTTTCCGGGTTCCAACTCATCCGCAAGTCGGCGCAGCTTGTCGATGAAGTCCGGAAGAGGATAATTCTTTTCGATGTCTCGTTCAGGTTTCTGGGCCGTTTCTTGCTCCCGGTTTGTGTTGTTGGTTTGGCTCACTCAGACTTCCAGGTTTTGCTTCACCTGCGCGTCGAGATGGCTGACGAGATCGCCAGGCAACTTCAACGAACGCGAAAGGTTCTGCAAGAAGGTCATTTCGTCGGGGTGGTCGGGATCGATAGCGATGCGCGCGGCAAGGTAGAGTTCGGCTGCCTGCTCCTGGCTGCCGGCCAGGGAAGCGATCTGATCGGGCGAAAGCGGGTTGTGAAGCGCGACGAAAATGAATGCCTTGTCCTCGGCGTCAAGCCCGCCGCGATTGGCCGCTTCGAAGATCTGCTTTTGCTCGTCGGCGCCGATGTGGCCGTCAGCGTTGGCGGCCGCCATCATCGAGCGAATGAGCGCGAGCGCGAAGGGCTTGCCGTCGGTGCCGGTTACCGGCGCAAAGCGCGACCCTTCCTGTGGCGCGTCCGCAGCTGTGGCCATCGGACCTTCGCCGACCTGCTGGCCATCCTGCCAGTTCTGGTACGCTCGGTAGGCTAGGGCCCCGAGCGCGGCGGCGCCGCCATAACCGATCGCGCCGCCCGCCATTTTGCGGAACTTCTTTTTGCCGAGCAGCACGCCAAGCAGACCGCCCGCCGCAAGACCACCAAGCGCTCCGCCAGAGACACCGAAGCCGCCGCCTACGGGAGACTGTCGCCCTCCAAGACTTCCCATTGCGCCGCTAATCAACTCGCCAATGCTGTTCCCAGCTGCGCTCTGAGGCGCTCCTTGTGGGTCAATCGTCGTCGCAGACCTTCCAGTCTTCTGTTGACCGCCGAGGCTTGAGTGTCCGTCTGGAAAGAGCTTGAATCCTTTGAATCTCTTGTGATTCCGTGCGTCATGCGAGGCTTTGGAGGACGGGCATGTGGAAAACGGAAAACCGGCCGAAATACGACCGGGACAAGCTGCGCTATCCGAGCGACCTGGCCG
>JANOEW010000630.1:0-4450 GCA_031413475.1 Amaricoccus sp. | reverse complement strand
AGCGAACTGACCGTGACGGCCGAGGACGCACAGCTCAGAATCGCCATCAGTTACAAATTGGCATCGACGGGGGCGGAAGCGAGCGAACAGATCCTGCTCCCCGCTGGCGGTGCGCCATGATCGCCCGCTATGACTGCTGCGACCGGTTGCGTCGCGCCCGCGTGGCGCAACCCGGATCGGGGCTTAACGGCATCGACTGGCTCGATGTGCTCGACAGCGAGGCGCCGCTGGAATCGCCGCGCCAGCAGACGCTTCTCGTCCACCTGCTGAAACCGGTCGACGCCGCGCTCGAAGCGCTGCTCGCGGGGGGCGAGGCCGTAGGAATCGACGGCGGCGACCGCCAGCGCGCGCGCCCGGCCTGGGCCGCCCCGGCGCTGTCGCCGCCCGCCGCAGCGACCGCCGCCGAAGTCGCCTTTTTTGCAGCGCTCCCCGATGCCGACCGGGTCGTGACGGTGCGCACCGATACGACGGGCGACTTTTCGCGTTTCCTGCTGCGCCTGCGCCGCAGTGCCACCGATCCGCGGCCACCGGCGGGCTTTGATCCCGAACTCGCCGCGATCGACTTCTCGTTCAAGGTCGAGTGCCCGCAGCCGTTCGACTGCCTCGCCACCGTCGAATGCCCGCCTCCGGTAACCGCCGAGCCCGAGCTCGACTATCTGGCGCGCGATTTCGAGCCGCTGCGCCGGCTCGTCGTCGGGCGCATGCGCGCGCTGATGCCCGACTGGACGACGAGCAGCCTCGCCGACCTCGGGCATGTGCTCGCCGACATCCTCGCCTATGCCGGCGACCAGCTTTCCTATCGGCTCGATGCCGTCGGCGCCGAGGCCTATCTCGCAACCTGCCGCACGCGTACGGCGCTGCGCCGCCACGCGATCCTTGTCGATTACCGGCCGTCCGAAGGCGCCAACGCCCGCACCTATGTCCAGCTCGAACTCGCCGCCGGCGTACCGGCTGCCGACATTCCCCTGGCGGGCCTGCGCTTTCTCACCGCCCCGTCGGCCCTCGCCGGCCGCACGCCCATCGACGCCAATGCGCCGCGCACCCGCGATCTGCTGGCGCGCCAGCCGACTGTCTTCGAGCCGCTGGCGCCCGATGGACGCATTGCGCTCGGGATTGCCCTCGCACCGCCCGCAATAATCCGTCTCGATCCGCGCCATCACCGCATGGCCTTCCACAGCTGGGGGGACCGCCGCTGCTGCCTCCCTGCCGGGGCCACCGCAGCGACCCTCGCCGGTCATTATCCCGATTTGCGGCCGGGCGACATTCTTGTCTTCGAGGAAGTGCTCGGCCCCGAGACCGGCAATGCCGTCGACGCCGATCCCGGGCGGCGCCATGCAGTGCGGCTTGTCGACGTTCGCGCCAGCGATGCGGGGGGCCCGCTTGTCGACCCGCTCCCCAACCCGCCGGTCGAGGTGACCGAGATCGCCTGGCACGCCCTTGACGCCCTGCCCTTCCCGCTGTGCCTTTCGGCGCAGACGGCGACCGGCAATTTCATCGACGGGGTCACGATCGTGCGCGGCAACATCGTCCTTGCCGATCAGGGCGAGACCATCGCGGAAACGCTGGCGGACCCGGTGCCCGCCGACTGGCTGCTGCTGCCAAAGGCGAGTGGCGATCGCTGTGACCCCGATCCGCGCCAGCACCGTCCGGCGCGATACCGCCCCGCCATTGCCCGCGCGCCGCTGACCCATGCACGAACCCTTCGGGACCCGGCGACTGACCTGGCGCGCGCCTTCGACCCGGAGGCGCCGGCGGCGGCACTGCTGGCGCCGGCCTATACGCCTACCGAGGCCGCGATCGCGCTTGAGGCCGACGGCCTGCGCTGGGAACAACGCCCCGACCTGCTGCTGTCGGGCGCTGCCGACCGCCATTTCGTCGCCGAGGTCGAAAGCGACGGGTCGGCGCGCCTGCGCTTCGGCGACGATTTCAACGGCGCCCGGCCCGAAGCCGGAACTTTGTTAGCCGCCACCTATCGCGTCGGGCTGGGGACGACCGGGAATGTCGGCGCCGACAGTCTGCTGGCGGTGATGAGTGATGACGCACGGATCGCCGGCTGTCGCAACCCACTTGCCGCAAGGGGCGGCGAGATGCCCGAGACCGCCGCGCAGATCCGCCGCCGTGCGCCCCAGGCCTTCCGCCGCCAGGAGCGTGCGGTGACGCTCGAGGACTGGGGCGCTGCCGCAGGCGCCTTGCCGGGCGTTGCCCGCGCCGCCGCGACGCCGCGCTGGACCGGCAGCTGGCTGACGACGACCCTGTTGTTCGATCGCGACGGCGGCGCGCCGGTGACGCCCGCCTTCGCCGCCCTCGCCCTTGCCGACCTTGACCGGCTGCGGATTGCGACGCGGGATCTTGCGGTGGGCGCGCCGCGCCCGGTGACGCTCAGGCTCCGCCTGCTGGTTTGCGTCGCCGATACGGCAGTGCGCGCCGGCGTCGAGGCCGGCCTGCGCCGGGTGCTCGGCAGCGGCCTGCTTGCCGACGGGCGGCTCGGGCATTTCCACCCCGATCGGCTGAGCTTTGGCGAGCCACTGTACCTGTCCCCCATCCTCGCGGCGGCGCGCACCGTCGAAGGCGTCGCCTCGACCGAGGCGCTGATCTTCGCGCGCGCCGATGCCGATGATGATCCGCTACCACGGCTCGCCGGCCGGATCAGCCTCGGCCCGACCGAGATTGCCCGGCTCGACAGCAACCCTGACTATCCCGAGCGCGGCGTGCTCGAGCTCGATCTGCGGGGCGGCCGCTGATGGCCTGCACCGGCGCCCCCTGCAGCTGCGGCTGCTGCGACGGCATCGGCCTGGCGACGCCTGTCACGCTGGAGCAGCCACCCGGTCGCACCACGGTCGCCCACCGCGCTGGCCGCCGCTCCGATCATCTCGCCTCGATCCTTGCCGCGCTGTCGGCCGATCCGCGGGCCCGCGGCCTTGCCACCCGCGATCCGACCGACTTCTCGGTGGCCCTCGCCGACGCCGCCGCCAGCCTGCTCGACGTGCTGGGCTTCCAGACCGAGCGTGTCGCCGACGAGCAATATCTGCTCAGCACCCGGGAGGACCGCTCGGTCGCCTGGCTTGCCGAACTGGTCGGCTATCGCCCGCAACCGGGGGTCGCGGCATCGGTCGATCTCGCCTTCCGACTGACCGAGACACCCGGCACCCCCGCCACAGCGCTGCCGCCGGTGACGATCCCGGCGGGCACGCGGGTGATGAGTGTTCCCGATCCCGGCACCGATCCGCAAAGCTTCGAGACCTCGACCGATATCGAGGCGCGGGCGAGTTGGAATGCCGTCCCAGCGTGCACCGCGACGACCTGGCGTCCGAAACCGCTCGACCGCGAACTGTGGCTCGACGGGCTGGCGACCGGGCTTTCGGCCGGCGACGCCATCCTCATCGTCGGCGGCGAGCGGGCCGCGGCGCCGGGGAACGAGCGCTGGGACCTGCGCATCCTGTCGGCCGTCGAACCCGATCCCGCGGCCAACCGCACCCGGGTCGCCTGGCAACGTGGGCTCGGCAGCCAATGGCCGCCGGTGCTGCCGACCGGCGAGGAGGTGACCGTCCATGCCTTCCGCCGCCGCGCCGCGCTGTTCGGTGCGGCGGCGCCCAACGCCCGGCTGCTCGAGCGGACCAGCAACCCGCTGCCGATCACCAACCACAAATGGGACAATTACGTGATGGAGGCCGGTGCTGCAGCACCCACCCGCTTCGACCTCGATGCCGAGATCGCCGGCGTGGTCGAAGGCAGCTGGGTGGCGCTTCAAAGCAGCGATGCCGATGGCAGCGAAGGCTATACCGAGCTGTACCGCGTCAACGCCGTCTCGGGTGTCGCGCGCGCCGATTTCGGCCTGTCGGCGAAGGTCTCGCGCGTTGTCCCCGACACGACCGAGAGCATCACCGACGCCCGCTTCCCGCTGAACGCGACCACGGTCTTTTGCGCTAGCGAGCCGCTTGCCACAGCAGCGCGGCCGATCACCGCGCCGGTCTATGGCGCGGTGCTCGACCTTGCCATTCCGCTCGCCGGGCTCGCCGCCGGACGCCGGCTTGCCGTGTCCGGCCAGCAAGTGCGGCTGCGGGTCATCCGCCCGGGCTTCATCCTCGCGCGCTCCGGCCTGTCGGCGATCGAACTTGCTCCCGGCAGCGAGGCGCTGGTGACCTCGGCGCCGCAGCGCCCGCTCGGCGCCGGCCTTGAACTTCTGGCGCCCGCCGAGCTGCTGTCGGCACCAACCGTCAGCCTCGACCTCCGCCTCGACGACGGCAGCGAAGGCACGACAACGTTTGCAGCTGGTGCCTTCATCCTCGTTCCGCCGCGCAAGGACGATCCCGCCGTCGCGGCCATCGTCGAGATCACCCGGGTGACCGAGGCGGTCGAGCTAGCCGACCCCCTCCTCCTGGCGCTCGACCGCGGCACGGTGCGCGTCAATGCCAATGTCGCGCCGGCCACGGCCGGCGACACCGTTGCCGAG